>JAFAZZ010000538.1 GCA_019239375.1 Solirubrobacterales bacterium
GTCAATCTGGCCCTCCGCGCCACCGTCAACCTGGTCCGCCGCGCCACCGTCAACCTGGCCCTCCGCGCCTTCGTCAACAGGGTCCCCCCGCCACGGGTCAACACCGTCCGCTCCGCCACCGTCAACAGGGTCCGCCCCGCCACCCGGTCCTCCGCGCCACCGTCAATCTGGTTCTCCGCGCCACCGTCAACCTGGCCCTCCGCGTCTCCGTCAACCCGCGTTCCCGCACCCCCGTCAGGTCATGCTCGTTCGGCGCCGCCATCCACCCGGGTCTCCTCGTTCGCCACCGTCGAGAACGCACTGTATACAACCCCGGCGCGTGGGAACTCGACGAAACTTCGAATAATTCGAAGAAACCTCATACGACCCGGTGACAGCGCCGGCGCCGCGTAGGCTCAAGTGGGCGCCGGCGTGGGCTCACCAGGCGGGCGTCGGCACCACAGCGGCGCCAACTTCTGGCGGACGGCGCGCGCACCGGCTCGACCACCTCGGCCGGCGTCAACGACAAGACCGCCGGCTCAGTCGTTGGCGGCATCGGCGAGCTTGCGGGCGAGCTCGGCCGGCCGGGTGAACATCACCTCGTGGCTGCCACCCATCTCGACAAGCTTGAACTCGCCCAGCCGCGACGACATGCCCGGGTGCCACCGACCCGGCGGCAATGCCAGATCGTCGGCTACGGCGACGTAGCTCCGAGGAAGCTCCCCGCGGCAGAACTCACGCAGGTCCAGCTTCTCAGCCCACGGTGCGAACGGCTGGGGCACGAGCCGCTCCCACACCGAGCGGGCCGCCTCGGGCGAGGCGTCCTGGATGAACAGATCGCGGAACACCTCCCACGAGCATTCGACGGTTCCGTCAGGGCTGGCCTGCGCCGCCGCCTCGAACATGGCGGTCTGATCGTCGGGGAACTCGTCGTTGACGCTGGCACCGTCCGCCACCACGAACGCGGTGTGGAAGACCAGCCGCTTGAGACGATCGGGGATGACCTGCGAGACGCGGCTCACCACGGAGCCGCCGAAGCTGTGGCCGACCAGGACGACATCGTGCAGATCGCGACCCGCGACAAACCGGACCACCGCCTCCACGTAGTCGTCGTGGCGGATGCCGGCGCGGCTGGCGCCCGGAAGATGCCCGGGGTATGTCGGCGCGAACGCCTTGTGGCCCAGCTCGCGCAGACACCAGGCAGTCGGCTCCCACGCCCACCCGCCGTGCCACGAGCCGTGCAGGAGCACGAAGGTCTCGCCCCTCGAATGACGGCCGATCCCCGGCAAGGAAGCCGTAGCGTATACGTAAGCGATGGTGGTCTCGAAGACCGTTCTGTCCGCGGGCGAGGGGATCGCCATGCCCCTGCGCGCAGCCGAAAGCCTCCGCATCATCAACCTGGAGGGCGGTCAGGTGGTCGATCTGTGGGCGCTGGCGTCGGACGACGCGCGGGAGCATCTCTCGATGGAGCACACCAGAGTGGCCATCTCCCGGCTGATCCCGCGCGTCGGGGATGGCCTGTACAGCTCCCGCCGGCGGCCGCTGCTCAGGCTGCTCGAGGACGCCAGTCCCGGCGTTCACGACACGCTGATGGCCGCGTGCGATTCCGAACGCTACCGGTTGCTCGGCGCCACCGGCTACCACGCCAACTGCGCCGACAATTTCCGCGGCGCGCTTGCCGCGCGCGGTGTCCAGCCCAATCGCGTCCCCGCGCCCCTGAACCTGTTCATGAACGTAGCCTGGCATGAGGACGGCACCCTCGACTTCCTGGCCTCGCCGGCCGGGTCAGGCGACTACGTGACGGTCGCGGCCGAGACCCACGTCACCGTCGTGTTGTCGGCCTGCCCGATGGACCTGAACCCGATCAACACCGGAGGACCGTCGGACATCGGGCTCGAGGTCCTCCCGGCGCCGTAAACCTCAACCCGCCAGCGCCTCGATTACCGCGCGCAGCTGCCGGCATCCTAGATCCAGCGGCTCCAACTCGATTCGCTCGTGCCTGGTGTGCATGCCCGAGCCGCGCGTGCATCCGATCGAGACGGCGGGTATACCGAACGCCGCCGCCGCGTTCGCGTCCGTCGACCCCGAGTCAAAGCGGCAGGGCAAGCCGAGCGAGCGCCGGACCTCCACGATCGCCTGCACCAGCCGATGGTCGGGATCGAGGCGGCCCGTCGGCCGCCGCCCCACGATCTCGCACTCGAGACTGAGCGGCTCATCGACCCGCAGCCGGCGCACCTCCTCGTCGAAGGCGTCCAGCTCGGGCTGCTCGAGCGAGCGCCGCTCGACGAGCAGCTCGGCATGAGCTGCGATGGCATTCACGGCCTCCCCGCCGGAGATCGTCCCGATGTTCGCTCCCGAGTGCGCCAGCCCCGAGCCGATCTCCAGGAGCGCGTGGATCGCGCTCGGAGTTCCACGGTCCGACCAAGAATGGCCACCGGGTCCCGTCACCCTTAGCCGCGCCCGCGCGTTGCCAACGTGCTCGATGACCACCTCGTCGAGTCCATGTCCCTCGACGGCGATAGCCAGCTCCGGCCGCAGCTCCCGGCAGGCGTGCAGCGCCCCGCGCAGGTTGCCGAGGCCCTCCTCCCCCACGGTGAACACGACGGCGATCTCGGTCGGGACCGCCGGCATCTCCTCGAGCACGGAGGTCACCGCGATCACGGCAGCCGCGTTGTCCCCGATCCCGGGCCCGACCAGCGCGTCCCCCTCGCGCGAGATCTCGATCTTCTCGAGCCCCGCGAACACCGTGTCGACGTGCGCCATCAAGAGCAACGCCGGCGGGCGAGGCGAGCCGAACCGCCACACTAGGTTGCCGACGGCGTCGCGCGTCAACGACCCCGGCCCTGCCGACAGTCGCCGCTCGAGCCACGCGAGCCGCGCCGACTCCTCGCCGGTCGGCGCTGGAATCTCGGCGAACTCGGCCAGCGCCGCTGCGTCGATCACGTCGCCGAGCCGCGCGAGATGACGGCGGTGACGTCGATCTCGACCAGCCACTCGGGCCGGGCCAGGGCAGTGACGACGAGGCCCGTCGACACCGGGTGGACTCCCTTGAGCCTCCGCCCCACCACCCGGTAGACGGGCTCGCGATAGCGGATGTCGGTCAGGTAGATCACGATCTTGCAGATCTCCTCCAGCCGCGCGCCCGCCTCGGCCAGCAGCTGCTCGACGTTGCGCATCGCCTGCTCCGCCTGCGCCGCCGGGTCGCCGATGCCGACCGACTGCGCCGTGTCGAGGTCCTGGCCCACTTGCCCGCGCAGGAACACCGTGTCGCCCGCGACGACCGCCTGGCACAGGTCGTTGTCCAGGTCCTGGTCGGGGTACGTCTCGCGCGTGTTGAACGGCCTGATCCGCGTGTGGGTCACGTGCGCTCCTCTCGGGTGCTGTGGACGATCGCACCGCCGATGATCACGTCCGAGATCACCTCCTGTCCGACCGCGAGACAGAGCTCGCTCGGGTGGTTGACGGACAGCAGCGTAAGGTCGCCGCGTTTGCCCGGCTCGATCGATCCACGATCGCCGGCTAAGCCGAGCGCGTAGGCGGCGTTGAGCGTGCCGGCGACAATCGCCTCCGCCGGCGTGAGGCGAAACCAAGGCGCGGCGATGGCCAGCGTCACCGCCAGCGAGGTGGCGTGTATTGAGGAGCAGTAGTCGGTGGCGAGCGCGACCGGCACACGCTGGTCGATGAACAAGCGTGCGTTGGCGCGGCGATCGGTCATGTAGACGAGCTCGGCTTGGGGGAGGAGCACGGCGATCGTCTCGGTCTCCCCCACGGCGCGGATCTCCTCGTCGGGCGTATAAGTCAGGTGCTCGGCCGACATCGCCCCGCCGACGACCGCGGTCTGCCAGCCCTCCGAGCTGGTCCAGGCATCCGCATGGCAGCGGGACGGAATCCCGAGCGCGCGGGAGCGCTCGAACAGCGACTGCGCCTGCGCCGGGCTGAACAGCCCCCGCTCGCACGTGATGTCGTGGAACGTGCAGAGGCCCTGCTCGAGCACGTGTGGCAACATTCCGTGCACCTGCGCGGTGTACGCGTCGGCGTCCAACCCCGCCGGAACCACGTGTGCGCCGAGAAACGTGATGACGAGCTCAAGCGGCGTGAGCTCCCGGCTGCGCGCCAAGAGCTCGAGATGCCGCAGTTCCTCCTCCAAGGTCAGGCCGTAGCCGGATTTGACCTCGAGCGTGGTCACCCCGCCGGCGAGGATAGACGCGTATGCATGCCGCAACTGCTCGAGGAGACGGGCGGACGATGCCTCGCGCGTGGAGAGCACGCTGGCCCAGATCCCGCCGCCGCGCGCGGCGATCTCCGCCAGCGACGCGCCGGCCAGCCGCTCCGCGTACTCGGCGTGCCGCTCGCCAGCGAAAAGCGGATGCGAGTGGCACTCGATCAGCCCGGGCAGGACGGTCAGTCCGCTTGCGTCCAGGGCCGGGATTCCGTCTTCGTCCCATTCGCGCAGGATCTCCTCCGTCGGACCCACGGCGGCGATCAGGCCATCGCGGATCGCCATCGCCCCATCGGAGATCAGGTCGAGCTCGCCCTGTTCCGGCCCGCGCCGGGCCGCGCCGCAATCGCGTACCCGCGCCAGCGACGTGGCGCGCACCACGTTGAGATCTCCCCCCGCCAGGCTCACGCGCGCGTCGCGGTCAGCGGCCGCTCGAGGCCCGCGTATCGGCGCACCAGGTCGGCCGGGCCATCGAACTCGTAGTTGTTGTACACGGCCAGCAGGTGAGCAAAGGCTGGGGACTGTGCGAACAGCTGGAAGGTGAGGCGATGTCCCGCGTAGTCTGAGTTGAGCAGATCGCGCGCGAAGGCGAATAGCCGCCGGCGCTCCTCGGCCGAGACGTCCCCCACGGCCAGGTACTTATCGAGCCAGGGTCCCGCCTCGGGGTCCGCGAACGTCTCAGCGCTCGGCAGCACGCACAGCTGGCCGCCGCACAGGTCGCGCGCCAGGTGCATCATCGCCGGCAGTTGCGTGCAGGCCAGCACGCGCCCCGTGTAGAGCAGCGCCTGGTTGGGCATGAGCAGCCCGCCCGGGCTCACCTCGCCCATCTCGATCGCGGCGGTTAGGTGAGCGTTGATCCCCTCGCGATAGCAGGCCAGCTCCGCCAGCTTCTCGCGCACGGCCTGGTGCATCTTGATCCCGCTCTGCACGGCGTTCACGTACGCGATCCCAACCAGGAGATCGGCGAAGCGCAGGTGTCGCTGCACGAAGGGGAACATGCTGTAGCGGTGCAGCGTGGCCCGGATGAACGCGGCCGCAGCGGTGTGCCGGTAGAACAGCACATCCTCCCACGGGATCTCCACGTCATCGAACACGATCATCGTGTCGATCTCGTCGAACCGCGTCGCCAGCGGATAATCGGACGCCGGACGCTCGGCAAACGACGAGCGACAGATGTGCCGGATGCCCGGCGCCCCCATGTCTACGACGAACCCGACCGCGTAGTCCGACAGCTTGGTGTCGCCCCAGTCGCCGATCGTCGGCTTGACGAACGCCTGGTTGGCGTACGCGGCCGCGGTCTCGAACTTCGCGCCGCGCACGATGATGCCGCCGTCAGTCTCGCCGGCGACGTGCAGGAGCACATCGGGATCCTGCTCCTGAGGGTGGCGCGACCTGTCACCCTTCGGGTCCGTATTGGCCGACACGTGGAACGGATCGGCCAGCTCGGCATGACGAACATGGGCGCGGATGTGCTCGGAGAACGAGGGGTCGATCTCGTTCAGTACCTCCTGGCCGTCATACAGCGACCACATCTCTCCCACCGTCTCGTCGCCGACCCGCGTGACGATGCCGCCGAGATCGTCGAGCACGCGGTCCACCGCGGCACGCTTCTCGCGCCAGTCCTGTTTGGTCAGCGGGCGCTTGGGCCCGACCGGACACCGCTCGCCCGTGTCCGAATCGACATACGACATGACCTCGCGGGTGTCCTGCTCGTGAGCTAGGTCATAGATGCGCGCGCGGGCGTCGACGATCGGCTTGAAAGCAGGATGCGCGGTCACGTCCTCGACCTTCTCGCCGTCGATCCACACTGCTCGGCCGTCCCGCAGCGACTCTCGATATTCCTCTCCGGTCCTGATCATAGAATTTCCCGTATAGTGGTATTAGTTTCCCAAATAGTTGTGCCCACCGTAGCACCTCACGGCCCGAAATGCCACGTCCCCGAACCAATCCAGAGCCCGACACGCCGAAGGTGCTCGACAAGGCGCTGCGCGTGCTGGACGCCTTCGGCGAGCAGTCGTCGGAATGGTCGGAGGCCGCGCTGCGCGATCACGTCGAGATCCCCTCGAGCACGCTCAACCGGATTCTCCGC
>JAFAZZ010000572.1 GCA_019239375.1 Solirubrobacterales bacterium
CTCCACGAGGAACTGGTCACCGTCGCGCTCAACCATCGCAAGGAGGCGTGGTGCGATGGCGGAGAGCCGTTCCAACATCACTGCTTCGCCGCGCAACACGTCCCTCACGTCGGTCCCCCCCAACGTGCTCGCAATATGCGCCCGGGCGTGTTTGATCACCACCTCGCCTCCGGTAGCCCTGTCGATGCCCCGGTAGACGCCCCCCTTACTGGCGTGTTGGATCGCCGCCTTAACTTCGTAGCGTCCGCCGAGCACGAGAGCGCGCGAAGAGGGATACCGAGTGACCGTCGCTGCTCGCGCCCGCCTGGTCGCCCCTGGAAAAGCCGCCCACGCAGGCGGGCTAAACCAAGCGTCCCGGCGGTCGCTGACCAACGAGCCATCTGGGGCCACCAGTCTCGCCTCGTAGGAGCCGTCGTTCGTCAGAACCGGGGTGCCGCTGAACACTCCGTAGCGATAGTGAACCAAGCTCCCCGGGGCGTGAGGCCAATCCGAGAGAATGCGCGGACCCGGCAACCCGGACGTGGCCGCGTGAAGGGCCTGCGCCAGCTCGAGCAATTGCTCGTCGTCTTGAGGATACGCCGTGATGAACTTCCCGGCGGCGCTACGCGAGGCTCGCGCTGAGACAAGCTCCGCGGCACCGTCGATTGTGCGAGCGAACTTGAATCGACATTGCTCCCTCACGAGCAGCGTTGCCGCCCGGCTCAGAACGTGCGCGGCAGACAGCGGAGTGGCCGACACGTGCAGCTTCCAACCCTGCAAAACGAGCGTCTGGTCTGGCACGTAGACCTGGCACCAGAGGTCGTCGGTCCGCGTCTGCCAGTCGGCCGAATCCCTACGCAGAACCGAATCAACGATATCAGTCAGGAGATGAGTGTCAGTAAGTGTCATCGGATCGATGCGTCGAACATGCGATACGGCTGACTCCCACGAACGGTTCGTCGGCTCCTGTGCGCCAATGTGGGACCGCACACGACCAGCACCCGCACAATCCCCTTCCTCCCGAAAATGACGAGCGCCGAGACCAGGCGGCGTTGCGCGCGGAGGCAGCGACACGAGACCGTCCCCACCGAAATCAGATCGAGCTGCAATCTTGGCGTGCCCGCCCTCGACATGCTGCGCGCGGACGACTCCGCGCTCGTCGTGGGAGAGCGGCAAGGCGCCGCACCGTATCCCGCAGACACCGAACACGTCCTCGATCGCGGTTGGCCTACGCGGCCAGCACCGGATCGTCGGCCGGCACTGCGCCGAGCGGGCCAGTGGCGCGGCAGGTCTCCCAGCGGTAGATGTCAATCGACACCCGCTCGGCGATGGTGGTGAGCCTCGGCCGGAGGCCCCGTTCCGAATGAACGTGGGAGGCGGTCCGCCAAGCCTTCAAGAACGTCTGCGGGTTCGCCTCGTTCCACCGACCAGCCTGCGCGACGATCGCGCGAGCGATGGCATACTCCAGGCGTCCACAGGCGAGATACACAAGGACTGCGTCTGGATCGCCGTCGGGGAACCGAGCGTGCCGACGAGCGTCAATTCCGTGCGGCATGGAGCCGCGTACGGGCCCCCGGCCGCAACCGCAAGCAAGAGACGACTCGGAGCGCGATCACGCCCGCCGTCGGCCCAGCATCCCCCATTTAGCAGTCTCGGCGCGGACGCCAGCGACATGGCTCGTCCCGAACCGGCATTGGAGCCAGCGCGTCTCCTGGCAGGAGACGTCGCCGATTGGGCGCTGCTTATCCTGCCCGCCTGTGCCTGCGATGAAGTGATTGCCGCCCGCACGCTGTCCGGAGCGTCCGGCGGCCTCGTCACGGTTATAGTGGGATGGGACTGGTGTGCGTCGACATAGACTTCGTAATGTCATAGGGCCCTATACAGAAGTGCCTGGGCACTGTGAGGCCCCCGACGGCAGAGCGCACCCCGGGAGCGCGACCCATCTGGTCTTGATGGCGCGCCGCGCGCAACTGAAAGGTGATCGGAAGCCCGTGCCAGCGACGCTGCATCCGAGCTCGTACAGGCCGGGTGGTCGAAGTATGAGGCGAACTGCAAGCCTCAAACTCTGAGCTCGTGATGGACAGCGATAACGCGACGGATCCAGCCACGCGGCTGGACGTCGGCGCCTACACCAAGGCCCCCGTTATGCACGTGCGAGCGCAGGACGACTTGCGGACGTGGACCGGCCGGTCAAACCGATGCGGCTACCGGCCAGTAGGCCCAGCAGCCGCAGTCGGCGAGTGCGTGCTGGACTCCCGCTTCAGCGTCGCCGCTGTCCGTGGCGACGCGTTTCGATTACGGTTGCAGTGACCACCGTCGTGCTTTCTTCAGGTCGCGGTAAGGGGCTTGCTGACCGATACGCCGGCGGCAAGCAAACGGTTCGTGAGCATGAGGTGGTCCCGCGCGGGGCGTTGAAGTCCTGCTCCTCAGTGGAGGCGCGGGCATAGTCGATGAGGAGGTCGGACGTGGCGCGAAGTGTGCCCTCTACAGGGGACGTCGGCCGGACACCTCAACGGGCGGGTGTTGCGACGACCGCTCGAACGAACCGAGGATTTCCCCTTGCGGGCGGTTCGTCCAGTCCCACTCGAGCGCGCGACGAGCGGGACCCCGACGGCCCGGCGGAACGAAGAGCCGGGTGTGTACTGACCGGGAGCGCATAGCCGGCGCGGCTCGTACCTGTCGCCCGCTTGGGTGTCCAAGCTGACTTGCCTCTTGGTCGCCAACTCCAATAGCGCGACATGATGCGGCGGTACGACGGAAGCGACCGCACCGACGGCGGCGACCGAATGCCCCGGATCGAGTGGTTCCCGGACCGGCACGCGGCCGCTCGGACATCGCCGACGGGGCGCCGATGCATCGGCAGCGGCTGGGCGGCGGCCCTCCGGCCGTTGCGGCTCGTCCTCGCCCTATTTGTTTCTGCCTGCGAGGAGCTCCGGTGCCTCCCTCGCGCCGAGGTATATCGCGAACCGCGCCGGGCCGTGCTCCGCGACAAGCGGCGCCGCGGTCAGGACTCCGTCGCCTCGTGCTGGGCGGCGAACCAAATGGTTACCGCGGCCGTACTCAAGGCGACAGCACAATGCCGTTTACCGAAGGGGCCTGCGGTGCACGATCATTTTGAAGCCGAAGGGCGCGTGGTCCGCCCGCATAGTGGCGATCCTTCGCTCCGGGGAGCATCCGGTAGCAACGGCGGATCGAATAACCGCCGCGGATTGCCGTCCTCCGTGGACACCAAGCCGATTGCGGCGCCGAGCAGGGAGCAAGGGTTGCGCGTTTTGATGAGCATCCAGCCGGCGTTCAGCCACGCGACGCAAGCGATTCCGCTCGCACGGGAGCTCGAGCGCCGCGGCCATCGCGTGACGGTGGCGACCTCGGCTACGTTCGCCGCGACGCTCGTCCGCCACGGACTCGACGCACGACCGGTAGGGCCTGACTGGATGATTCGTCCCGGCGATGACCTGTTCGAGCGAACGATCGGGCAGCACAAGTTCTTCGGCTTTCTGCAGGTTCCCGATCGCGCGTCGATCGGGGATCTCCTACGTCTGGCGCACGAAACCGGCGCTCAGCTGATCGTCCGCGAGTACACCGAGTTTGCCGGCTGGGTGGTCGCGCAAAGATTGGGAATCCCGCTCGTCACTCAGGGAATCATGCATCGCCTGCCCCCTCCTGTCGAAGCGCAGGTTGCCGAGGTTGCACAGCGCCTCGCGGCGCTCGCGCGAGTCGAGCCGCCGCGGGACCCTAACGACTTGCTCGGGAGCGCCTATCTCGACGTAGTCCCGCCGTCGTTTCGCTGCGCGTGGGAGCGCGACAACGCGCTCGCTCACGCCTCCCGCCCCTCGGTCTTTGATGGCTCGGCGGGCGAACCGCCTCCGCCTTGGCTGCAAGCTCTTGGTCGCGAGCGACCCCTAATCTACGCGACCCTCGGCAACATCTTCAACGACGCCCCAGCCGTCTGGCGCGCCGTGCTGACAGCCCTTTCCGGACTCGACCTCGACGCGCTCGTGACGACCGGGCTGGGCAGCGACCCCGCCGAGCTGGGAGCGCTGCCACCAAACGTCAGGGTTGAGGGCTATCTACCGCAGTCGCACGTGCTCGCCCGTTGCACAGCCGTCGTGTGCCACGCAGGCTTCAACACCGTGATCGGAGCCTTGAGCCAGGGAGTTCCCGTTCTCTGCCTGCCCCTCGGCGCCGACCAACCAATCAACGCAACCTGCTGCGCGGCCGCCGGTGCCGGGATCAATGCCGCCAACACGCCCGCCCAGGACTTCCGCGGCCCGCTCGTGGACCCCGAGAAGCTAGATCCCGAGGACATCGCCACGGCGATCAAGCGCCTGACCGGCGGGCCGACATTCACACACGCCGCTGGACGACTGGCCAGCGAAATCCAGGCGATGCCCGGGCCCTCGGAAACTGCGCGCATCCTCGAGCAGTTGATCGCGGCAGATCCCGCTGCCCTGCAAGGCTGGCGATCCGCCGTCGCGTAATGATTCGTCTACGTCGGTCGAAGCGTGTGACGTTCCTAACTCTGCTAAGAGCGGTGGTTGGCGCTGTCGCATCTAACACGCTCCTGGCTCCGGGTCAGACCCTCCACATGGCCGCGTAACCAGCCGAAGGTCACCTAACCGGTTAGCCACCTAGTTCCAAGCCGTCTGGCGCAGGTCTGGCCGGTCCTTCCCATAGGCGGCGTCGGCCGATTGGCTGAGCGGATAGTGGGCTGCGCGATCGTCTCGCCCCCAGCGGGTTCGTCCGCATCAGCGCCTGGCCAAAGGTCGCCGATTTTCTCGCAGAGCGACAGGTCCTCGAAAATGTGGAACCGGAGTCACTGCTCGCGCGTATTGCCGGTAAACCATAACGAGGAGGTTGGAAGTGTCAGTGTTTCATCGTCTGATTCGCGCGGCATCTGTGCTAGTCGCCGCCGGGGTGGCCATGCTGGCCGTCTCAGTGGCCACCGCAGCGGCGGCGTCATGCCTGTGCCTTCATGTTCTGTACACCGGTGGGACCGACGGCCGTGTCCACGACAGCGCATACAACGCGGTCACAAAGACGTGGTTCGATCAGGTCGTCCCCGCGTCGGTGGCGGCGAACCCCGGTCCATCTGGCGCGATGTCGGCCGATGCTGCGTTCCACGTCGTGTACGTCAGCCGGACCGGGGACCTGCATGATGACCGGGAGGCTGCGGCCACTCACACCTGGACGGATCTGATCCCTCCAGGCTCGGTCAAGGCTGCCGGAACCCCGACCGTGCTCAATTTGGCCCCCCTGTCGGGGTCCGACATCACGCTGCACATCGTGTACCTGGGCACGGATGGCTGGATCCACAACGACCAGTTCGACCCGGCGACGAAGTCGTGGTTTGACCAGATCCCGCCTCACTCAGTGCCCGCTGCCAGCAGCCCAGTAGCCGAGGACGCCACCGAGGGCCTCGGGTTCTTCCGAGTCATCTACGTCGGCAAGGACCACCACATCCACCAAGATCGCTACAACAAGGCAACGCATGGATGGTCGGATTCGATCGTGCCGGCATCGATCTCCGCGATCAGCAACCCACACATTGGGTGGGCGAACGATCCCACCCCCGGCTTCCACATCGTCTATGTGGGGACCGACGACCGCGTTCACAACGACCGGGAGGACCTCACCACGAGAACCTGGTTTGACCAGATCCCGCCTGGTTCCATTCCTGCCTTCGCCACGCCGTCATTCACTACCGGGGTCCAGCCAGGTCGCTACAGCCACGTCGCGTACTTCGGCCAGGACGGGCACCTGCACCTGGACATCTTCGACGACTCAACCGGCACCTGGGCGGACGGGGTCGTCCCAGGATCGCTCCAGCCGACCGGTAATCCCGACGGTCTGGTCACATTCGATGACACCTTCCAGCTGGCGTACCCGGCCAACGACGGCCGTCTCCACGTCGAGGCTTTCAACCCGACGGCCTCGACGTGGACTGACTCGATCCCCACAGGATCGGTGCCGATCAACGGCAGCCCGTCGGTCGCCAACGTCGACGGGCCCTAACCCGTCCTCGACGCAAACTCCGCGCGCGGGCGCTCCGAGCGCCCGCGCGTGGCCGACTACGCGCGCGGTCGCGATCTCGTCTTCTGCCCTTCCGGAGACCGGCAAGCCGCTCGACCGCTCGAAGCTCGTCCGCCGGTTCAGGCAGGCCCTCGAAGGCGCTGAGGTCCACCAGATCGCCTTCCACGAGCTTCGCCACACCTTCGGGACCCGGATGGCGGCCGCCGGCAGGCCGATGAGGACGCTTGGCGACATGGCAGGGGGCAGCGCTGCTGGCACGAAAACTCGGCCGCGTTGGCGATGCCGGCATGCGGATGCGCCAGCAGCAGACGGCTCGCCGGCGTGATCCGAGCAAAGTCGATCGTGCGTGGCGCTCGGCGCGAGATCCCCAAGCGCCGGGCCTCGTCGATGAACGAGGCCCCCGTTTGGGTAGTGCTCGCGGCCGACGATGTCGATTACGTGGGTGGCGCCCTCGCGCTCGATCAGCGTGACACCGACCGGAGCGAGGCCGAGCCGGGTCGGATCGTCGATCACGACCGGCGGATCGATCAGGAACTCCTCGATCGGGCGCCCGTCTGGTCCGAGCGGTACGGCGAAGTATGCGCCGCCGGGCTCGCGGTAGCCGCAGCCGCAGCGCGCGCCACTCGTCACGAGCGGCGCCGGGGCGTCGTGCATAAGTCTCCTTTGAGGCTGTGAGTTACGGTCTGCGGGGCGCCGAGGTTCGAGGGACTCTGCGATGCGCGCCCCGCCGGTGCGAATCAGTGCCGTTGGCGCCTGGTCGCAGGCTCGTTGCCCGGCGGCGGCTGGCAGCCGGCGTCGATCAAGAATCGCGCGACGCCAGCCGGTCGCGGTCGGGGTGGAACGGCTCGCCGCCGTCGCGAAGCAGCGCCGCCACTCGCTCGACGTCGTAGAGCAACGCCAGCTTGCCGGGCGGGTCATGCCACTCGCCCGAGTCGTAGCCCTCGAGCCAAGCGGCGAGCGCGGCGAGCGCCTCGACCCGCACCCGGTCCTCCCACCATCTCGAGCGCACCGCGAGCCGGAAGCGCACGCGCAGTGCACACACGTCGGACCACAGCTGCTCCCACCACAGCCACCGCTCGCGGGGCAGCAAGTGCGTCGGTGCACAGGGGCCAGCGTTGGTCCACGGCGAGCTCGTCGTGCTCGTCTCCGAGCCAGTCGGTCATCGGTGATCCTCCGATGCTTTCGGCGTGTAGGTGTCGTGTACAGGTAGGCGCCGATCCCGGCGGCCACCCCGGCGCGCTTGCGCGCATCGGAGTAGAGGGCTTTATGCCGGCGCGCGAGCCGGCGTCCATCTCGCCGACGTCCTCGTACAGGGCCTCGACGTCAGGCCCGTTCGGTGAGGTCGGCAGGGTGACGATTAGCCGGCAGGCCATGTACAGCCGCTTGGCCCGGGGCGGCGGGTCGATCAGCCGGAACTCCTGGCGCCAGCGCCCGGCACCACGGCGTTGAGGCGCTGGAGCACGGACTGGGCGCCTATGTATGCGGCGACTTGGGCGCCGCCGAACGGGTCGCCGTTGTAGGGGACCTTGCGCAAGTGGCCGTGCAACGTGTATTGCTTGGCTTGACGAAAAGAACGACGTTGTCGTCAGTCACTACTTTGCAGCCGGCCAAGGAGAGCTAGTGCCTGAATTTGTCGACAACACCGTGAAGGACATCGACGAGCAACTTCGTCAACTGCGGCGACGAGGTGTCGCGTCTTGAGGCAGCGCGGTCTGCCCTGACCGGCGGGCGTCGTCGTCCCGGTCGGCCCCGTGGCAGTGCCACTCGGGCCACCGGTGCGCGCACCACCCGTGCACGCGCGACGCGCGCGCAGCACCCGTTCACAGGCGAGCCGCCCCCGAATCGGGCGACGCACCAGCACGCCTTCGAGTACCCGGTCCACCCGTGGCGCCCGGAACACGCGCGCGGCCCAAGCGCTGGAGCTGGTTCGCCAGCGGCCCGGCATCACGATTCCGCAGGTTGCCGAGGCGATGACGATCCAGCCCAATACCTGTACCGCTTGCTTCCGCGCCTCTCCGCAGAGGGAGAGATCAAGCGCAACGGGCAGGCCCGGCATCCCGCGAGCTAGACAAGTCTCGTCCTAAGGCCGAGCAGCGCAGAGCTCAAGCGGCTTGCGCGAGTGCTGGCGTCGCGTCACTTACGACGCGAGCTCGCATCCGCGCGGTAGCCGCTCGGAGCTCGAGCGCGCGGCGCGGGTCGTGCGAGTGGCAGTACTCGGAGTCGGCGAGCGCGTGGCGCCGGCACGGCCTGCCCTCCCCGGGCGGGTCCTGTTTGACACCCTTGCACCGCGGCCGTCCTTTGCCTTGCACCGCTCGCCACCCACGTTGCTCGGCCAGCCAGCGGCGGTAGGCGTTCTGCTGCCTGCGCGTCTGCGTCCGCGGCTCGCGCCCGTGCTTGTAGTTGCGCGCCGCGGTCACCTCACGCTGCGGCGGACATCCGCCGGCGCTGCGCTAGTGCTCGGTGTAGGCTCCGCGCGCCATGGCACGGCGCCGCAGCCTCACCTCACAGCTGTACAGGGGGCGGCCCGGATCTCCAATGACATCAGGGCGCTTGCTTCGGGCAATCCACGCGGGGTCGCTCGCTGTGCCAAGAACGTGGCGTCGGCCGGCCCCTAGCGCTGGCTCTGCAAGTAGGCGATCAGCTCAGATGAGTCGCGTGCCCCAGCGGCTCGTGTGCGTCTG
>JAFAZZ010000029.1 GCA_019239375.1 Solirubrobacterales bacterium
TAGAGATAGTCGAACGTCTCGACATGACTGTGCGAGACCGCCGAGAAGCGCGGTGGCACGTCCCGGAGCACCCAGCGCGCGTAAGCGGCGTGATCGTGGAAGTGCGACGCGGCGGTCTCGATTCCCGGCACGGCGCCGGGTATCAGCCCGACGACGATCGCACCGAGCAGCAGAACCGCCGGCACGATGAGCATGAGCGGCGGGGTGAAGTCGCGAGGCGCCCGCTCCTCGTCCCCCTCCTCAGCCACCTGGCGGATCTGCACGTCATCCTCGCGCTCGGACGCGCCGAGCCCCAGGAACACCCTTCCCGTCACCCGCAACACGGCGCCGCCGGTGAGGACCGACGAGATCACGAACACCGTGGGAAGCCAGGGAAAGTGGCCGTCGAGCGCGGCGGCATCGAGCAGGGACTTACCGAAGAACGTCGTCACCCCGGGTAGCGCCGCCAGGCTGAGACCGCCGATCCCGAACAGCACGCCGGCGAGACGCACCTGCCGTCCCTTTCCGTGCAGGTCGAACTCGTCCACGGTTCCGAACCGGTGCAGCAGGACGCCGACCAGCATGAACAGCGCTCCCTTGGTGAACCCGTGGCCAACCACGTAGGTCGCGACGCCAGCCAGGCCGTGCGGGCTGAGCAGCGCGATCCCGCACACGAAAACGCCGATGTGGCTGATCGTCGAGAAGGCGAGCAGCCGCTTGAGATGGCGCTGGGCGTAGCACATGACCCCGCCCCAGAGCGCCGTCACCGTCCCGACCGCCACCAGAATCGCTCGCAGCTCCTCGGAATGGGGACCGAGTGCGCCGGCGAAGATCGTCCAGTACAGCCGCGCGACGGCATAGACGCCAAGCTCCGCCATCACCCCGGAGAACAGCACGCACACCGGTGTCGGAGCGACCGCGTGCGCGTCGGCCAGCCAGAAGTGCACCGGCACCGCGGCGGCCTTGGTGAGAAAGCCGACGAACAAAAGCACCATCGCGACGATCACCAGCGCGTCGGCGTGGTGCCCGTCTAGGGCGGCGCCGATCTGCGCCATGTTGAGGGCACCGGTGCGCGCGTAGAGGAGCGCGATCCCCACGAAGATCGCGTACGCGGCCACGCTGTTCGAGATCGCGAAGTTGATCGCGCCCTGGATCGGCGCCTGCTCCTCGATCCGGTAGGCGGTGAGCGCGTAGGCGGCCGCGCCCATCAGCTCGAAGAACACGACCAGGTTGAAAAGGTCGCCAGTGAGGCAGAAGGCGACCATCGCGGCCAGGAACACCAGCATAAGGGCGTGGAACAGACCGTCCGCGGCGTCGAAGTAGCGCCACGAATACACCAGCGCTGCGGTGACCAGCAGCGCGGCCAACGTGGCCATCCCGGCCCCGATCGGATCGATCGAGAACGAGATCCCGATCGCGACCATGTGGCTGGGGCGCCAGCCGCCCATCCAGTAGGCGAACGGGTGGCGAATCGCGCGAACGAGCAGGATTGCCGCGAGGGTCACCGAGCTCAGCGCGACCCCCGTCGCCACGACGTCGTTGACGAGCCGCGGCGTCCAGTGCCTGACTGCGACGAGCAACGCGGCGGCGAGCATCGGAACGACGACCGGTAGCGCCGTGATGTGCATCTTGCGCGCCGCTCCTTCTCGTCTCGGTGGGGACCTAGTCCTGGATGGCGCGGAGGTCTTGTGGGTCGAGGCTGCCGAAGCGCTTATAGGCCTGGACGGCAAGCGCGAGCAGCAGCGCCGTGACGGTGGCTTCGATCACGATGTCGGTCAGCACCAGCACCTGGACGACCGGATCGACCGCCTTGGACGTCTGCGGGATGTCGGCGAAGATCGGGGCTTTCCCCCCCTGGCTGTAGCCGACTCCCAGCAGCACCAGATACGTGGCCGACTGCACGACGGTTAGCGAGAGGATCGCGCGGATCAGGTTGTCGGCCGAAACGACCCCGTAGAGGCCAACGAGGAACAGCCAGGCGGCGATCGCGAAGGGGAGGAAGCTCATGATCTAGTCCCCGCCCGAGCCCGAGCGGACCACCAGCGCCTGGTCGAGGAACTCGCTGAAGGCGACCAGGAAGGCTCCGCTCACCTCGAGCCCTACCGCCATGCTGGCCAACGGCACCTGACCGGCCGAGAGCAGGTGTCCGGGCGCCCCGAGCGGCAGGAAGTTCTTCAGGAACACTCCGGCGAACACAAGACCGCCGACTCCGACGAGGGCGTAACCCGCGGCGCCGATCGCGTCCCCCAGCTCTTCGGCGATCGTGGGCGCCACGGTCTTCATGCGCAGGTAGCGGCCGGCCAGGAACACGGCCAGCGGTCCCGCGGCCAGGATCACGCCGCCCTGGAACCCGCCGCCCGGGGTGAGCGCCCCGTGCACGACGACATACACGCCGAGGGCCAGGATCACCGGGATCAACACCAGGCTGAGCGCCCGAAGGGCCTCGCTGGCGCCGGCGAAGCTGTGCTCCTCGGCCTCGCGCTGGCTCGGCCGGTCCTGCTCGCCGCGCATCTGGCGCAGGATCAGCACCACGCCGAGCACCGACGTGAACAGGATGAACTCCTCGCCAAGCGTGTCGAAGGCGCGGAAGTCGAAGTTGAGCGCGGTGACCAGGTCGGTGGCACGACGCTCGGTCACGCCGATGCCGTTGATCACGTTGCCATAAACGCCCTTGTAA
>JAFAZZ010000082.1 GCA_019239375.1 Solirubrobacterales bacterium
CCTGTGGCCACGACGCAGACCAGACCGCTGATCGCCGCGATCGGCGGCAATCGCACCAGAAGCGGGGCGGCGCTACGAGGCAGACGGTGAATCAGGCGAGCATAACGCTTGCGCTGAGCGGGGCCAACGACCGTGTTCGCGGGGTGACGCCGCGTCGCCGCTGGAGTGCCGGCGCGCGAGCCCGGCCAACTCCGGAGCGTCCCTGCTGGAGTGCCGGCGCGCGAGCGCGGCCAACTCCGGAGCGTCCCTGCTGGAGTGCCGGCGAGCGAGCCCGGCCAACTCCGAAGCCTGGTCGTGAAAGCGACGTATATCGTGGGTTTCTCGTCCCGGCTCGGGGGCTCGCTCCCGACTTCGATCGTTACCTGAGGGTGCGGAACGTGATCGAGTAACGGAGCTCCTTGGCCGGCGGGATCGAGTGCTCCCAGGACCATCGAGCCGCGCCGGCGAGCACATAGCCCGAGCGCGGCGCCAGCGCCACCTCCCACGTCCGGCGCTCCTCGCGGCGCCCGCGCTGGAACCGGATCCGGGCGCTTCCCAGCAGCGAGACGCCAACCACGATCCCGAAGGCCGGCGCGTCGCGGTGCCATCCGATCGTCGACCCGACCGGATAGCGCTGCACGAGGACTTCGACCAGGTCCTCCGGACGCAGGCCGGCGAAGTCGGCGGCGGCGCGCCGCGGCGGCTCGAGCCAATCCGGGATCGCCTCGCCGGGCTCGGGCGTGCGCGACTCGTAGTCGTAGCTCAACCCGAAGTGCCGAGCTGTCCGCCGCGCGGCCTGCCCGCGGATGACGATCGGCGCCCAGTGGAGCGTCTCGAGGCGCTCTAGCAGCGCTGCCTCCTCGTTCCGGCTGATCAGCTCCGGACGGAGGAGGAGCCCGTCGGGTTCCTCGGCCGGGGCTCTCACACGTCCGCCTCCCGCATTTGGTCGCTCGCGCGCATTAAGTATCGCCAGCTAGGAATCGCGCTCTTACTTGTCAGTGCAGGCGCATAGACGTCAATCCCCGTCCTCGATTTCCGCGCCGGCCGCCGACGAGAGCGGCCGCTCGCTGCGCATCCTGTTCCTGGTCTCGGCGCACAACGGGCTGAGCCAGCGTGCGTGGGTCGCCCTGACCGAGTTGGGGCATGACGTGCATGTCGAGGTGGTTGACGGCGCGCCGGCGATGGAGACCGCGGTCACGTTGTACGAGCCAGAGCTGATCGTCTGCCCCTTCCTGAAGACGCTGATCCCGGAGAGCATCTGGCGCCGGTGGCGCTGCCTCGTCGTCCACCCCGGGCCATGCGGGGATCGTGGACCCTCCTCGCTTGACTGGGCGATAGAGCTTGGGATGCGCGAGTGGGGACTTACGGTGCTGCAGGCAAATGGAGAGTTCGACGCGGGCCGGGTCCTTGCGACGCGGAGCTTCCCGATGCGCGCCGCCGGGAAGGCGAGCCTATACCGGCACGAGGTTCGCCGTGCCGCCGTCGACGCTCTGCTGGAGGCGCTCCGTGGGATCGTCGAGGGTGAGGAGCAGCGGACCCGCCCGATACCCACCGGTCGCGCGCGTCCTCTGATGAAGCAGTCGGTGCGGGCAATCGACTGGAGTAGCGACGACACGGAAAGCGTGATTCGCAAGATCCGCTCCGCGGAAGGCCACCCCGGAGTGCTCGACGCCATCGCCGGTAAAGACTTCTACCTGTTCGGCGTCCATCGCGAACGAGTGCTCCACGGTCGGGCTGGCGATCTCGTCGCACAGCGAAATGGGGCGATCTGCCGCGCGACGATCGACGGAGCGGTATGGATCACGCAACTGAAGCCGCGCGACACTCGGACCCAGCGATACTTCAAGTTGCCGGCCTCGCGTGCGCTGGAGCTCGCGGGCGTCGATCTCGACTTGCCCGAGGTCACCGTGCCGCTCGAGACCTCGCTCCCGGCTGACCACACCTACCGGGAGATCGTCTACGAGGAGCTCGGAGGCGTCGGTTACCTGCGGTTCGATTTCGCCGGCGGGGCGATGAGCACCGAGCAGTGCGTCCGGCTGCGCGAGGCGTACGCGCACGCCCGGCGGCAGCGAGACACCAACGTGATCGTGCTCGCCGGCGGCGAGGATTACTTCTCCAACGGCATTCACCTGAACGTCATCGAGGCGGCCGACGATCCGGCCGTGGAGTCCTGGCGGAATCTGCTGGCCATCGACGATCTGGTGCGCGACGTCATCCAGACCGATTCGCATCTGGTTATCTCAGCGCTCGCCGGAGACGCCGCCGCCGGGGGTGTGGCGCTTGCCCTGGCCGCCGACTACGTCGTGGGCCGCGAGGATCTCGTGCTCAACCCCTACTACGGGCACATGGGCGGTCTACACGGATCCGAGTACTGGACATATCTCCTCCCGCGTCGTGTGGGAGCCGCGAGAGCAGCGCGGCTGACCCAGGCGCCGTTCAACCCCCTCGGGGCCGCCGAGGCGGTCAGAATCGGGCTGCTGGACGGTGCCTTCGGCGCAGACCTCGAGGGTTTCGGGCTCCGGACCCGGCGCCTGGCCGAGCAAGTGGCAAATGACGGCCTGCACCGCCCTCGCCTGGAGCACAAACGCCGGCGACGTGCCCACGACGAGCGAGCGAAGCCCCTGCACGCCTATCGCACTGAGGAGCTGGCTCGCTGCCTGAGATGCTTATTCGATCCGGCTCGCAGTTACCACCAGGCCAGACGGCGGTTCGTTTACAAGCTGCCGGCAATCGACGCCCCCCTGCGTCAGGCCGCGTAGATCGCCGTGCGATGGTGCGGGACGCGAGCGGTCGTGATGAGGCCGGCGCTACCTCATGCCGGCTAGCGAGCTGAGCTTCGCCCATGGAATGGCACATGCGCGAGGTGTTCACCAAGCTCGGGCTGAGCCCCCGTCGGGAGCCTCCGGACGCGCTATCGCGTTAGACATGACATTTTGTTTTCCGGCGGAAGCCCCGATAAGCTGGATCCTCGTCGCGCGATCGAAGGGGCACTGGCTTTGGAATCGGATGTCGGCGCAGACCCGGACGGGCGAGCGATCCACGTTCAAGCTGCGGCGGTGCATGAACAGAGCGCCGCACGCCACGAAGCGGCAGCCGCCATGTGGGACTCGCATGGCAACCAGGATTGGGCTGAATTCGAGCGGCGCTGCGCATCACTCGAGCGTGCGTCGGCATTGCTTGAAGCCGACCGGGCGAATCTGCAGCAGTTACGCGCCCGCTCGAGCGAGCACGGTGAAGAAAGTGCACGCGTTGAGATCGAGCACCGCATCGCGGAGATCAACCGCCGGGCGGCTGAGCTCGCGGCCGATGATGATGTCCTGGAGCGCGAGCGCGCCACGCTGCGGGGTCAGCGTCAACGCTTTCCCGAGCCCGGAGCTCCCACTGAGCGTGACCGGGCGGCGAGGGAACGAAAGCGGACGAGCGATCGTCGCGAGTGGATGGTCGATATGCGTGAGCAGGCCGCTGACCAACGCGATCGACTCGCCGATGAGCGCGAGCGGATCGCGGATGAACGCGAGCGGACCGCCGATGAGCGCGACCGGATCGCGGATGAACGCGAGCGGACCGCCGATGAGCGCGAGCGGAACGCCGACGAGCGCGAGCGGAACGCCAATGAGCGGGAGCGGAACGCTGATCACCGAGGAGACGCCGCGAACCAGCGGAAGCGCCCGGCTCATGAGGGTGGACAAGGCGCAGAGGAAGGGAAACGCGAGCGAGAGCGCCTCAGCAGGCTCAAGGAGCAACAACTGCGTGGCGAGGCGCGGGGTTGCCGGCAGCAGGCCACCAGCCAACGCCAGTCCGCCGCGCGCGAGCGGGACGCCGAGCGCGCAGCGCGTCATATCCGGCAGCTTGCCGAACTCCTAGTGTCGACTCTGAACCGCTCAGCCGAGGCGCTCGAGCAGAGCGCCCACCTGGCTGAAGACCATGCCCAGAGACAGGAGCGGGTCGGGCGATGCGACGTTGCCGCCCAGGAGCGTCAGCTCGCCAACCGCGCTCACGAAGCCGCACAACGCGCGCGTAACCACGCCGAGCACTCGCTCGCCGCCGCTGGGGGCTACACGCGGGCATCCCGCTGACTCGCTTCGCAAAAGCGGTCTTCCCGCCGCGCCGCTGGGTCAGACGCAGGGCCTCGCAGTTAGATCGGAAACGACGTGCGTCGTGTCCCGGTCAAAGATGTGCCGTGCCGAACCTCGGCTCATGCTCAAGCCGGGACGAGGTTCTGCCGATGCGGTCGGTGTCGGACGCTGAGCCCCCAACCTGACCGCATCGAGCACGATCGGTGCACAAAGGCATCAGGGACATCCCACCTACCGCCTGACGGCTGTCGCCCCTTGATGTGTTGGGGCAGATGAGGCCGGGGCGACCACACCGAAGGACGGCACGTGAGAATAGTCGCGCTCATCCCTGCGCACCAGGAGCAGGACAGTATCGGCCGGACCGTCGAGGCCTTGCTCAAGCAAGACCGGCTACCCGACCAGGCGGTCGTCATTGTTGACAACTGCACGGATGCGACCTACGAGCGGGCCATCCAAGCCGCTCAGGGTCACCCCGCAGTCGTCGTGGTGCGTACTCCAGCGAACAGCCACCGCAAGCCTGGGGCCTTGAACTGGGCCTGGAACCGCTATTGCCAAGACGCCGATCTGCTGGTCACCCTGGATGCGGACACCAGCCTGCCGCCACATGCCGTCTCCGACTGGGAGCGGGAGTTTGAGTCCGATCCCTGTTTGGCCGGCTCTAGCTCGAAGTTCACGATGCCCGCCGTCGGGGGCGGCGGCGGCAATCTCCTGGTTCGCCTGCAACGCGCCGAGTTTGCCCGCTGGACCATGACTGGTTTGCGTCGCGGGTGGACCAGCGTGCTCGCCGGAACCGCCTGCGCGATCCGCAACTCGGTTCTCAACGCAGTAGCTGAGCGCCCAGATCGTGTCGGGCCTTGGAGCTACCGCTCCGACGTCGAGGACTTTGAGCTTACCTACCGGATACGTGAACTCGGGTATCGCTGCCATGTTTCTCGGACCGTCCGCGCCTACACGGACGCGATGCCGACCGTGCGGGCACTGTGGGGCCAGCGCATGAAGTGGCAGACCGGAACCTGCCTGGACCTCCTAAGGTTTGGCTTCAATCCGCTCACCTTCCTCGACTGGCGCCAGCAGGCCGCCGGCATGGTGGCGGCGCTGGTCCGGGTCACCTGGCTGACTTTCCTACTGACGGCTCTGGCGCTCGGAGCGCTTCACCTCACGCTGATCTGGCTCCTGCCGACGGCCGCGTTCATCGCCAACGACACGCGCCAATCCCTGCTCGTCCCGCACCGGGACAAGTGGGATGTGTTGATGGCGGTTGTTCTCGTTCCCCAGGAGATGTTTGCCTGGCTACGCGCCGGATGGTTCCTTGCCTCCTGGTGGCAGGTTCTCAACGGTCAGACGAAGGACCGGTGGGCGTTGCAATACCGCGCCGAACTGCAAAGGGGGTGAAAGCATGTACGGACATCATCACTTTGCGGTGGCGTCGATCGTCCCGGTCTCGCTCGGCACCGCGTTGACCGTAGGTTGGGTGTTCATGGCGGTCGTCACCGTCCTGTTCCTGATCGCCTCGCTCGGTCAGTTGGTGCGGCCGGTCAGGGGCGCGAAGCCGTAGGCCTATTTCGGTCGTCGATGACCGTTGCCAGATCAGTTGATCGCAGCGATGATTCCCGCTTCGCGGCGCCGCTGCTCGGGCGGTGGCACCGCTCGCCAGCCAGCCGCGCTCAGCGAGGCGCGGGCGGCGCCACCAGCGGCCAGGAGGAAAGCCGACATGCCACAGGTCGGAGTTAACGGGCTCACGATTAACTACGACGTGCAGGGGGAGGGCGAGCCGTTGTTGCTGATCCCCTACACATCCGCGGACCACGCCTGCTACGCGTTTCAGCTCCCGGACTACACCGAGCACTTCAGCTGCATCGCGGTCGACCTCCCGGGCTCGGGCGAGAGCGACAGGCCGGTCGGCCCGTACTCGACCGACGGCTACGCCGACCAGATCGCCGCCTTCCTCGGCGCGATCGGGATCGAGCGTGCCCATGTCGCGGGCGTGTCGCTTGGCGCGGCCGTGGGCCTCCACCTGGCGGCTCGCCATCCGCGACGCGTGCGCTCCCTTTCGCTGCACAGCGGCTGGCACGCCAGCGACGACTATCTGAAGATCGTCGTCGAGCAGTGGCGGACGCTCGCGGCCGCCCTGCCAACCGTTGCCGACGTCGTGATCCAGGCCATCTTTCCGTGGTGCTTCACGCCCGAGATGTACGTCGACCGCCCGGAACTCGTCGACACGCTGGTGGAATTCGTGCGTGGCCGCCCCGCCCAGGCCGTCGAGGCGTTCTTCGCCCAGACAGATGCGGTCCTGACCCACGACGCGAGCGCGGGGCTGCGCGCGATCGACGTTCCGGCACAGATCACGTTCGGCGCCCGCGACCTCGTCTGCTCCACGCGCTTCGCCGAGCCGCTTAAGAGCGGGATCGCGCGCAGCGAGCTCGTGGTGTTCGACCACCTCTCGCACGCCGGACTGCACGAGGATGCCGAGACCTTCAACCGCGTGACGCTCGACTTCCTCCTGCGCCAGCGCTCCTGACGCCCAGCGTCGCGGGCCGGCCGCTCGCAGTCCACCCCTGGCGTCGGAGAAAGCTGTGTCCTCGGCGCGGAGTGGGGGGCGCGCCTCGGCGGATCATTTGGGTATTTGGAGGAACGCGATCCGCAGGGTCGACCAGCGGATGGATCTACCTCGCCTCGGTCAAGCCCGGGCCGCGGCGCGAGCGCTGGGTTGCCGTGCGCCGATGGCTCGTCGGAGCGCGAACACTTCTAGTGTGACCCCGGCTCGACAGATGCGACGCATTGTCCCTGGTTCGCAAAGTCGTACTGTACGTAGCCGCCGTCCTTGCACTGATCCTTGGTTGACGGTCTGCCTGGTCCGACTCCGCCCGAGTTCCCGGACGCAGCGCCCGAGCCGCTCGAGCCGCCGGGCGTTCCCCCGCTCGAGCCGCCCGCCGATCCGGCGCTTCCCCCGCCGCCTGACCTCCCGGCTGACCCGCCCGCGGATCCGGGGCTGGTCGCGCCAACCGATCCGCCGCCCGCAGCGCCATTCGAGCCGCTGGGGGATCCGCCGCCTGGGGCGCCACTCGAACCGCCGGGCGATCCGCCGCCTGGGACGCCGCTCGAACCGCCGGGCGATCCGCCGCCTGGGGCGCCACTCGAACCGCTGGGGGATCCGCCACCGGAGCCGCCGCCCGGGCTGTCAGTCGAGCCACCGCCTGATCGGCCGCTCGAGGCGCCAGTTGCACCGCCGGGCGACGCGCCGACCAGGCCGCCGCTGCGGTCAGGGCCCGAGCCGCCCGTTGACCCGCCCCCCCACGCGGCCCAAACGACCGGCCCTGAACGGATCCGCTGCCCGGAGGAAGAGTGAGGGCCGGGGTGAGGCTGCCTGAGGAAACTTGGCGCGACGCTTGCGCAGCGTATCCGCGCACTGACGCCGCGAGGCGAGGCGAACCTCTCGGGGCGAAGATCGTGGACCCTGACGGGGCGGCGGCAACCGCGCCGGGCGCGTTCTCGTGGACGCCGGGCACCTCGGGCGCGCCGGGTCGCGGACCGATCGACGTGCTGATCGCCGTGAGGGCGATCGTGGTGATCGCCGCAACGGTTGCGGCCATCCCGCTGACCAAGACATTCGTGGGCGCCGGCCGCTTATCGCGCAACCAGGCGATGGCCTGACGCGGAGAGACCGTCAGTAACGACCAAAAGACAATCGCCTTGTTGCCCGAGTAAGAGCGAAGGGAACGCGCGGACCCCAGCCGGGTCTAATTGCGTGCCGGACGCGGCGAGGAGGGCCTCGAGCGCCTGCTTGTGGGATGCCGCGGGACGGTACGGACGGACCGACGTCATCGCGTCGAACGTGTCGGCGACAGCGATGATCCGTGCCCCGAGCGGTATGCGTTCGCCGGCGAGGCCACCCGGGTACCCGGTGCCGTCGAAGTGCTCGTGATGGTGCCGCACGATTGCCGTGAGCTCAGGATCTCCCAGGCAAGCGACGATCTCGGCCCCCGCCTCAGCGTGGCGCTTCACGAGTTCGAACTCGGCGCTGGTGAGCCTGCCCGGCTTGTCGAGCACATCCGGAGGGATACGGACCTTGCCGATGTCGTGGATGGCAGCCGCCGCCCGCAGCCTCGATACCTTCTCGCTGGTCAATCCCATCCTGCGCGCGACGATCACCGCGTGCCCGGCCACGCGCCGCGAGTGGCCGTTGGTGTATGCGTCCTGCGCTTCCAGGGCAATGGCCAGCTGGCTGAGGATGCCGAATGTTTCATCCAAGCTGTGGACATCGCCGCGAAGCTCCTCGTGTGTGCGCAGCCGTTCCATCGCCTGGGCGAGTTGTCGTTCGATTCTCACGCGGCGCAACCACCCCCAGACCAGCAGTTCGCCGAACAGCAGTTCTCTCGGCCCGGGGCGTCTCTTCCAGTAAGCGCTACCGATCAGCGACGCCAGCAGCGAGAGCGCGACGGCCACCAGCACGCCCATCCAGGCCGACGTGATGGCGCCGCGGGAGCGCAACCACCAGACGGCGGCAACCGGCATCACCGCTACGGCCGTCGTGGCCAGCGCAACGTGCGGCAGATACCGCGTCGCCCGTTTGGAGTCGTAGTCGCTCACAATCCCGACCTCGCCGGACGGCGATGCCAAACCGACCCGCACCTGCCCTAGAGCCTGCCGAACCGCCGGCAGCGCCGCCACCCGTTTCCCAGGTCGACTCTACCCGCGATCCGCTGGGCTAACTCCACCCTGCGCGGCCGACCGGGGGGCATGACCGGCCGCGCGTGAACGCCAATGCCCCGATTCGCATCCGGAATGGGTGCGCCCGGTGACCCGGTCGCGGAGCTCGTCAGCCGGAAGGACCCCCGGCGGCTTCTCGAGTGCACCGCGGAGGACTCGGAGCTCCTTCCGGAGGTTTGCCGTAGATATGAGCGTTTGAGAGCAATTCAGTGAGCTCTCAACTCGCCTTGGTCGGCACGGCCGGCGTCACTTCTTTCTTGCCTTGGTCCTTCCGCGACCTCGGCGCGGCTTCTCGTCTTCCTCGGGCTCCTCCTCTTCTTCTTCCTCGGGTTCCTCTTCTTCCTCGAGCTCGGGCTCCTCCTCTTCGGCCTCGGGCTCCTCCTCTTCCTCGGCCTCGGGCTCCTCCTCCTCTTCGGCCTCGGGCTCCTCCTCTTCGGCCTCGGGCTCCTCCTCTTCGGCCTCGGGCTCCTCCTCCTCTTCGGCCTCGGGCTCCTCCTCTTCCTCGGCCTCGGGCTCCTCCTCCTCTTCGGCCTCGGGCTCCTCCTCTTCCTCCGCCTCGGGCTCCTGCTCTTGCCCGATTCGCTGCTCGTACAGCGCCTCCAGGAGCAAGCTGCCGTCCTGGTCGATCTGCTCGGAGTCGTCGCTCAGCGAGATCTCGATCCATTCCCCGGGTTGCTCGCGGCCATAGACACGGAGATCGCCATTCGTGGCTGCGACTGCCCAGGCCTTGGACCTGCTTTCGATGATCGTTAGCACTGCGGCTTTCCTCTCTGTAGTCGGTGCGCGTGAGTTACCCTTGCCGGCCGCGATCAACCGGCTCG
>JAFAZZ010000104.1 GCA_019239375.1 Solirubrobacterales bacterium
GACAGCCGCCGAGCTCGCCGAAGCTCGACTCGAAGCTGTCGATCCCCGCGTCGAGCGCCGCCAGGACGTTCGCCAGGCCCTGGCCGCGCGTGTTGTGGAAATGGGCGGTCAGCTCGATTTCGGGCAACCGAGCCCGCGCCGCGGTGAAGAACGACCGCACCTGCACGGGATTGGCCATCCCCGTCGTGTCTCCGAAGCCCACCTCCACCGCGCCGGCGTCAACCAGGGCGCCGGCCATGTCGAGTACACGATCGACCGGGACATAGCCCTCGTACGGGCAGCCGAACGATGTCGAGATCACCCCCTCGCAGCGCAGGCCCTCGGCGCGCGCCCGCGCGAACGTCCGCCCGAGGCCCGCCAGCGACTCCGCCACCGAACGACCGACGTTCTTCTCGTTGTGCGTCTCCGACGCCGACAGAAAGCCGTTGATCTCGTCGAAGCGCTCGCGAAAGCGCAAAGCCCGCTCGAGCCCCCGCTCGTTCGGAATGAGCACGCTGACTGACACCGAACCCGGGAGCGACACGCTCGATAGGACCTCCTCGGCGTCGGCCAGCTGAGGCATTACGTCTGCCCGCACGAAGCTCGTGACCTCGATCCGTGACAAACCCGTTGACCCGAGGAGCTCGATCAGACGGATCTTTTCCGCGGTGGGGATCACTTCGGGCTCGTTTTGAAAGCCATCCCGGGGGCCCACCTCGCGGATACGGACGCGTGCGGGGAGGTCGCTCATCGATGTCGATTCTATGAATGCGCTGGTGGCGCTCGCCTCAACGTGCGGGCCCGCCCTCGGCCTTCCCAGCGACACGTTTCAACGCGACCCATTAGGGTGCGCCGCCGATGAGCGGCTCGCTCCACGTCGGAATGGACTCCACACAGGACTTCGAGGTGGACGGAGGGTTGCTCACCGATGTGGGCGGCACGCTGGCCGCCGAGGTGCTCTCGACCCCGGGGATGATCGGGATGATGGAGCGCACCGCCGCCATGCTGGTCCGTCCGGCCCTGGAGGAGGGCAAGGCAACGGTCGGCTTCGAGGTGCACGTCAAACACGTGGGCGCCGCTCGTAAGGGCGAGCGCTGCCAGGTGATCGCACGACTCGAGGAGATCGTCGACGGGCGCAAGCTGCGTTTCGCGGTTGAGGTGACCACGCAAGACGGCCGTACGATTGGCATCGGCCGCCACGAGCGACGGGTCATCGACACCTCGACCGGACGGGGCGAATGACCAGCGCATCACTGACCCACCCCATCTGCATCGTGGGAGGCACCGGCGCGCTCGGGTTCGGGCTGGCGCTCCGGCTTGGCCAACCCGGGATCCCGATCGTGATCGGGTCGCGCGACGGGCAGCGTGCCCGGGAGGCAGCCAGACGGGCCGCGGATGCCGTCCCCTCCGGCCACTACGTCGGCCTCGAGAACCACGAGGCGGTCAAGGACACGGACATCATCATCCTGACCGTGCCGTTCCGAAATCAGTCCGAGACGCTCACGAACCTCCGGCAGGTCCTTGCGCCGGGCCAACTGATCGTGGACGCGACCGTTCCGTTGGCCGCCGCGGTCAGCGGCAGGGCCACGCGGACGCTCGGGGTCTGGCAGGGCTCGGCCGCGCAGCAAGCCCAGGAGATGACGCCGGAGGGGGTCCGGGTGGTCTCGGCCTTCCATACGGTCAGCGCGACCCTGCTCTCCGACCTCGAGCACGAGCTCGACGAGGACATCTTGATCTGCGGCGATGGCAAAGAGGACAAGGCAAAGGTGGCAGAGCTCGTCGGGGCCATCAGAGGCCTGCGCGCCGTCGATTGCGGGCCCCTGGAAATGGCACGTATCGTCGAGCAGCTGACTGCGCTGATCATCTCGATCAACGTCCGGAACAAGGTCCGAGCGGGGATCAAGATCACGGGGCTGTGAGCGCCCCCGTCGTCGTGCTCGCCGGCGGGACCGGCGGAGCAAAGCTCGCCCGCGGGATGCTCGAGGCAGTCGGGTCGGATCTCGTGGTCATTGCCAATACCGGTGACGACATCGAGATCTATGGGGCGTACGTCTCGCCCGATCCCGACCTGGTCACCTTCTGGCTGGCCAACCGGATCGACGAGCGCGGGTGGGGGCTGGCTGGCGACACCTTCCGTGTGATGGACGGCCTCCGAGCCATCTCGGTCGACGTGTGGTTCAACCTGGGCGATCAGGATCTGGCCATCGGGCTGGAGCGGGCGCGCCGGCTCGGAGAGGGGCAGCGGCTAACCGAGGCGCACAGAGCCATCGCGCAAGCGATGGGCGCGCCGGACGCCGTGCTGCCGATGAGCGATTCGCCCGTCCGTACCCGCGTGCTGTCGGGCGGGCGCTGGTGGGCGTTTCAGGAGTACATGATCAGGGCGGGAGGCGCCACGGGCAGCACAGCGGTCGATGACGTCGACTTCCGTGGCGCCAGGAGCGCCCGCCCGACCCCCGAGGTGCTGAAGGCGATCGCGACCGCGCGGGCGATCGTCATCGGACCGTCCAATCCGGTGATCTCGATCGGGCCGATCCTGGCCGTCCCCGGCATGCGGGGTGCGCTTCGGGACAGCCCCGCACCGGTCGTCGCGATCAGCCCGCTGGTCGCCGGACAGGTAGTGAAGGGCCCGACTGCCGCGTTCATGGAGTTCACCGGGCTGGCCCTGTCCAGCGATGGGATCGCCGCCTACTACGATGGCCTGATCGACGGCCTCGTGGCCGACCACCGAACCAAGCGGCTGCCGGTGCTCGAGACCGACGTCCTGATGGACACGGCCGACGCGCGGCACCGGGTCGCCACGGACGCCGTGAAGTTCGCGCTGGCCCTCAGATAGCGTTCGCCGCCCATGAGGACCGCCGCCATCCTTCCGGTCAAGAGCTTCGCGCGGGCCAAGCGGCGCCTATGCTCCGAGTTGGCGGCGAACGATCGGCGGGCCCTGGTCGAGTCGATGTTCGCGGACGCGCTGGTTGCGCTCGGCCGGGTCGCCGCGCTCGAGCGCGTCATCGTGGTGAGCGGTGACCATGTGGCACAGCGAATCGCCGCCGGGTACGGCGCGAACGTCGTCGAGGACGATGAGCGCGGCCACAACACAGCCGCCATGCGCGGGATCCGCTTCGCGCTCGAGCAGAAGGTCGAGCGCGCGCTCCTCGTGCCAGGTGACTGCCCCCTGCTCTCCCCACGGGACATCGAGGCGCTTCTCGCGCATTCGGGCGGCGAGCGCTCCGCGCTGATCGTGCCCGACCGCCACGGCACCGGGACCAACGCCCTCCTGCTCACGCCGCCGGACGTGTTGGCCCCCAGCTTCGGGCCCGACAGCCGGCGCCGGCACCTGGGCGACGCTCAGGCAAACGACGTCCCGGCCGAGGTCGTGGAGCTGGATTCGCTGGCCCTCGACGTCGACACGCCCGACGATCTACAGGCCCTGCAGCGACGGCTGGCCGGCCTCCACGGCGGCGCCGCCCACACCCGCGGGATGCTCAACCAGCTGATGCGAGCCCGTGCTTAGTGTGGACGCGTCCACGAGGTGCTGAGCGCGGTCGCACTCGAGGGACTGCCCGAGGTCCGTCCGGGCGATGACCTCCCTGCTTTGATCGCCGGCGCGGCGGGCACGCTCGGCGACGGCGACGTCCTCGTGATCGCGCACAAGATCGTGTCCAAGGCGGAGGGGAGGATTCGCGTCCTGAGCGGGGTGGCGCCGGGCGGCCGCGCTGTCGACTTGGCGAATGAGCTAGGCAAGGACGCGCGGCATGTCCAGGTCATCCTCGATGAATCGAGACAGGTGCTGCGGGCCAGCCGCGGCGTGCTCATCTGCGTGACCCGTCACGGCTTCGTGTGCGCCAACGCCGGCGTGGATGCGTCGAATGTCCCCGGCGAGGACGCCGTCGTGCTGCTCCCCCGAGACCCCGACGGATCGGCCCGGCGTCTCAGGGCCGCCTTACGACGACGAGTCGGCGCGGCACCCGCCGTGCTCATCACCGATTCGTTCGGCCGGGCGTGGCGCCATGGTCAGGTCGACATCGCGATCGGATGCGCCGGGCTGCAACCCCTGGACGACTGGCGTGGCCGGAGGGATACGACCGGCCGCGAACTTAAAGCTACGTGGATCGCCGTCGCGGACGAACTGGCCGCGGCCGCGGATCTAGCCAGGACCAAAGACGGTGCCCTCCCACTAGTCCTGATCCGTGGCGCCGGCCGCCACGTCACGGCGCAGGACGGACCCGGCGCGGCGGCGCTCGTCCGTCCGGAAGCGGAGGACCTGTTCCGATAGACGCCGCGAGCCGCCGAGCGGTGCGGTTGCCGTGATCACGGCGCCGAGCACGACGGCAACTCCGACCAACTGGAGCGCGCTCGGCGCTTCGCCCAGGATCAAGGCGGCTAGCGCCACCGACCCGACCGGCTGGACGGTCAGCGTGAGGGAGGTGATCGCCGCCGGGAGCCGCGGGAGCGAGACGGTGATCAACAGCCAGCCGATCACCTGCGAGCTGAGCGCGAGCACGATGAGCCATCCCACGCCCGGCCAGCTCGGGAGCAGATCGGCATCGCCGATGATCAGACCGGCGAGAACCGTCGCCGCCGCCCCGGTAGCCGTCGCATCGAACAGCGGACCCGCGACCCGCCGGAGGTCCGAGCCGCTGCGTCGAAGCAGCAATAGAAAACCGACGTACGCCACTCCCGCCCCGAGTCCGAACAGGGCGCCCCGACCTGGCGCGCGCCCGTAGGCGCCGTGATGCAGCACCCCAGAAATCAGGACCACCCCGCACAGCGCGATGGGCAAAGCGGCAATCACGCGTCGCCCGGGCCGTTCGGCCAGCACGGCCCACGCTACCAGCGGCACGAGCACGACCTGAACGTTGGCCAGCACGGTGGCGAGCCCAGCGCCGACGTCAACGATCGAGTGATGCCACAGGATCAGGTCGGCGGCAAAGAACACGCCGGCACCGATGGCCACGCGCCGCTCGGCCCACGGCCGCGCCCCGAACCGGCGATCCTCGAGCCAGGCCAGCAGGCCGAGCACCGGCAGCGCGAATGCGCACCGGAAGATCGCCGCCGTCGACGGTGAGGCATGACTCAGCCTCACCAGGATGCTCGAGAAGGCGATTGCCACCGCGCCGAGCAGCGCGGATACGCGGACAAGCCGTTCGTCCGAGAGCCAGCGCTCCACGAAGCTCAGGCTACCCGGCGGCGACCTGTTCCGGGTGTCTGCGATCAATCCCGGATGGGTGCTCCCATCGCGTGAAACCCGCCATCGACGTGCATGATCTCGCCGCTGATCGCGCGCGCGTAATCAGACAGCAGAAAGCAGATGGCGTCGGCGACGGGCCCCGGATCCTCCACATCCCAACCCAGCGGCGCTTGCTCGCCCCACAGATCAGCCAGCCGCTCGAAACCGGGTATCCCGCGCGCCGCGACCGTTCCGAGCGGCCCCGCTGAGACCAGGTTGACGCGGATCCCGCGCGGCCCCAGGTCCCGCGCCAGGTAGCGCGACACGGACTCGAGCGCCGCCTTGGCCACCCCCATCCAGTCGTAGATCGGCCAGGCGACGGTGGCATCGAAGTCGAGGCCGACGATGCTCCCCCCCACTCCCATCAGCGCCTCCACCGCCGCCGCCAGTGCTTTCAACGAGAAGGCGCTGGTCTGAAAGGCGGCCGCCGCACTCTCCGCCGGCGTGGTCATGAAGCGGCCGCCAAGCGCGTCCTCGGGCGCGAATGCGATCGCGTGCAAGACACCGTCGACGGTCCCCCAGCGCGCGCGCAACGACTCGGTCAGCTCCGCGAGATCGGACGGCTTGTTCACGTCCAGCTCGAGCACCTCCACCGGCTCCGGAAGGCGGCTGGCGGCCCGCTCGGTCATCCGCCGCGCGCGTCCGAAGCTCGTCAGAACGACCGAAGCACCCTCCGCAAGCGCGCGTGAGGCGGCGTGGAAGGCGATCGAGTCCTTGGTGATCACACCGGTGATCACCAGCCGCTTGCCCTCGAGGATCACTGCTGGCTGCCGGCCAGCGTCCACAGCGCGCAGGCCAGCCGCTCACGGGTGTGCGCCGGCTCGACCAGCTCGTCGACGAAACCGGACGCGGCCGCGGTCTCGGCCCGCAGGTGCTCAGCCGCATACTCATCGGCGAGCTGGGCCCGAAGCGCGTCGACGTCGTCAGCCGCGCGCAGCTCGCGGCGGTGCACGATGCCGACCGCGGCGCGGGCGCTCATGATCCCCAGCTCGGCCGAGGGCCAGGCCAGCACCAGATCGGCGCCCAGGTCGCGCGAGTTCATCGTGATGTATGCGCCGCCGTAGGACTTGCGCAGAACAACGGTCAGCTTGGGAACCCGAGCGGCGGCGAATGCCCTGACCAGGGAGGCACCGTGGCGGATCACCCCGGCGTGCTCTTGCTTTGAGCCCGGCATGAAGCCCGGCGTGTCGACCACGGCGATCAACGGCAGCCCGAAGGAATCGCAGAAGGAGACGAACCGGGCGGCCTTCTCGGACCCCTCGGCGTCGAGCACACCCGCCAGGTGATGCGGCTGGTTGGCCACGACGCCCACCGGACGCCCTTCCAGTCGCGCTAGCGTGGTCACCACGTTGCGCGCCCAGCGCGGGCAAAGCTCCACCATCGAGCCGGCGTCTACGATTCCACCCAACGCGTCACGCACGTCGTACACGCGTCGGGGCTCAGAGGGGACCACGGCGCCGGGATCCGGGATCTCGGGCCCCACCCCGTCGAGGAGAGGCAGCGGCAAGCCGGCCGCAGATGGCAGGTAACCAAGCACCTGACGCACTCGCGCCGCGGCGCTCAGTTCATCCCGCTCGACCAGATGACACACCCCATTGTGGTCATGCACGCGATGGCCGCCGAGTTCCATGGCGTCGATCTCCTCGCCGAGCGCCTCGCGCACCACACCGGGGCCGGTGAGGAACATCGCGGCGTCCTCGGTCATGATGATCAGGTCGGTCAGCGCCGGCGAGTACGCCCCGCCGCCCGCCGAGGCGCCCGACACGACCGATATCTGCGGGACCACCCCGGTCAGGCCGACCGTGTGGCGGAAGATCCGACCGTAACCGGCGAGCGCCGCCGTGCCCTCCTGCATCCGGGCCCCGCCCGATTCGACGAATGCCACCACAGGGATCCGCGCGCGCTCTGCCGTCTTGAGCACTCGGACGATCGTGTCGGCATGGCGCTCGCCGAGCGAGCCGCCCAAGTACGAGCCGTCCTGGGCGTAGCACGCGATCGGGCGCCCCGCGATGCTCCCGGTCGCGCCCAGAACCCCGTCTCCGGCTACCGCGCGGGCGCCGAGCCGCGGCGAGACCACGCCGGAGCGCAGCGGCTGGACGCTGCCCGGATCGCACAGCGCCTCGAGCCGCTCGAGCGGATCGAGCCGCCGTACCGGTTCACGGACCAGCGTGGCGCTCATTGTCTCGGCCCTCGCAAGACGAGCGCTACGTTGTGGCCGCCGAAGGCGAACGAGTTGGAGATCGCGGTCGGCGGGCGCCCGTTGGCCAGGACGAGCGGCCGCGCCTCGCCGGGGACGTAGTCGAGATCGCACTCCGGGTCGGGCACTTCGTAGCCGAGTGTCGGCGGGATGATCCGCGTCACGAGCGTCTTCACGGTAGCCACCGCCTCGGCGGCACCGGCGGCACCCAGTAGGTGACCGGTGGCCGACTTCAGCGACGACACCGGGATCTTGTGCGCCCGTTCTTCGCCCAGCGCCCGCTTGATCGCCGCCGTCTCAGCGGCATCGTTGAGCTGCGTGGACGTCCCGTGCGCGTTGATGTAGTCGACCTCGGCAGGCCCGATCCCCGCGTCGGCCATGGCGAGCTCCATGGCCCGCGTGGCCGCCTCGCCGGAAGGTTCGGGCGCCGTGAGGTGGTAGGCGTCGGACGTCGATCCGTAGCCGGCCACCTCGCCGAGAATGGTGGCGCCGCGTGCTTCGGCGGCCGAAGCCTCCTCGAGCACCAGCACCCCGGCCCCCTCGCCCATCACGAACCCGTCGCGACGGGCGTCGAACGGCCGCGAGATTCCGCTCGGTGAGAGTGCCTGCATTGCGTTGAAGCTCCCGAAGCCGAACGTCGTCAACGTGGCCTCCGATCCGCCCACCACGACGGCATCGGCATCGCCGTACTGGATCATCCGCAGCGCGCAGCCGATCGCGTGCGCAGCGCTCGAGCAGGCTGAGGCCACGCTGAACGCCTGGCCCTTGACCCCGTACTTCATCGAGATCGCCGCGGCGGCGGCGTTCGGCATCTGCGCGGGGATCCCGAGCGGTGACATCCGGTCCGCGCCGCGTTCTCGCTGCACATCCAGCTGGGCCTGGACGGTCTGGATGCCGCCAATCCCAGTGGCCACGATGCACCCAGCGCGGAACGGATCGTACGGAAGCTCGCTTTCCCACCCCGCGTCGCCGATCGCCTCGGCCGCCGCTACCAGGGCAAGCTGCGAGAACCGGTCCAGACGCCGGACCTCCTTGACCGACAACAGCTCGCTCGGCTCGAACTCGGTGCAGGCGCCGGCACCGTCGAGGATCCCGCACTCGCCGGCTGCCCACCGCTCGTACAAAGACGCTGCGCCAACGCCGAGCGGCGTGACGGCGCCTAGCCCGGTGACCACAACCCGGCGCTTCACCGGCGCACCGCCATCGGCGACCGCCGGCGTGCTGTCGGCTGCCGCGCTCACTCCGCCCGGCTGACGATCAGGTCGATCGAGTCACCGACCGTCTTGAGCTCTTTCATGTCCTCGCCCTTGAGCACGACGCCGTAGTCGTCCTCGACCACCTGCGCCAGCTCGACCAGATCGAGCGAGTCGATGTCGAGCTCCTCAAACGTGGAGTCGCGGGTGATCTGGTCGGCGTCGGGGCCGAAGCTGGCCAGCGTCTCTACGACCCGCGCCTCGACCTGCTCTGCAGTGACCGTTGCCATTACTCGTCCTCGCTTTCAGTTGCCAATCGTTCTCATGCGGCCAGCCCACCGTCGACGGTCAGTACGGCGCCGGTCACGTAGCTGGCCTCTTTCGAAGTCAGGAAGCGCACGCACGCGGCGACCTCGTCCGGCGTGCCGACGCGCCTGGCCGGAATCGCCTGGAGGACCTCCTTCGACGCTCCGCCGATGAACTCGGTGTCGATCAGTCCCGGCGCCACCGCGTTGACGGTCACCCCACGACGAGCCACCTCGACCGCGGAGGTCTTGGTCAGCGCGATCAGGCCCGCCTTGGCGGCGGAGTAGTTCGCCTGCCCGGGATTGGCCCGCAACGCGACCGCCGATGAGATATTGACGATGCGCCCGGAGCGGGCCCTCAGCATCGCCCTGAGCGCGCGCCGGGTCAGGCGGAAGGCGGCGGTCAAGTTGGTCTGGAGCACCGAGTCCCATGCCTCGTCCCCGAGCGACGGGGTGAGGTCGTCGCGGCTGATTCCGGCGTTGTTCACGAGCACCAGAACGGGCGTGTCGAACTGCGACTCGAGCGCGCCGAACAGTTCGTCCGGGGCACCCGGATCGGCGACGTCCGCGGCGAGCGCGATCGCCCGACCGCCCTCGCGTTCGATCCCGCTCACCACCGCTTCGGCGCCGTCCCGATCGGCGCGGTAGTTGACGCCGACGCGCCAGCCGTCCTGGGCAAGTCCGCGTGCGATCGCCGCGCCGATGCCGCGCGATGCGCCGGTCACGAGCGCGCTCCCATCGCGAGAACCGGCCGGCTCAGGCATCTCCCGAGCCTCCCCACTCGATCACGCCGGCCCCCCAGGTGAAGCCGGCGCCGAATGCGCTGAGCAGCACGCGCGCGCCGGCCTTGAGCCGGCCCTCGTCCTCGGCCGCGGCCAGGCCCAGCGGCAGCGTGGCCGCCGAGGAGTTGCCGAGGTTCTCGATGACGTCCACGACACGATCCGAGGGGAGTTGAAGCTTTTCCGCGAGCGCGCGGAGAATCCTGCCGTTGGCCTGGTGGTAGACGAACAGGTCGATGTCCTCGAGCGTCAGCCCGGCACCGGCGAGGGCGGCGAGCGTCGCCTCGCCCATCCGCGCCACCGCGTTGCGGTAGACCTCGGGTCCGTCCATGCGCAGCTTGCGGTCGGTGTGGGCGATGTGGATCGCCGCGGCACCGGAACCGTCGGCACCCAGCACGATCGGGCCGATCGACCCGAGCTCACCGGTTGCGGGCCCAAGGACAACCGCGCCGACTCCGTCGCCGAACAGCGGCGCCGTTCGTTTGTCCTCCCAATCGACGATCCGGGTAGTGAAGTCGGCGCCGATGAGCAGGATGCGGTCGGCTCGCCCGGTCTCGATCTGGGCGGCACCGAGCGACAGCCCCGACAAGAAACCTGTGCACGCGGCGCCCAGATCGATCGCCCCGGCGCGGTCGGCGCCGACCGCGTGGGCCACGATCGGGGCCGCGTTGGGCATGAGCTCGTCCTGGGTGAGCGTCGCCACCAGCACCAGATCGACGTCCGCCGGGTCCACGCCTGCGCGGTGCAAGGCGGCCGAGCCGGCTCGGGCGGCGAATTCCGAGAGCCGCTCGTCGTCGGCGGCCACGGGGCGCGCGCGGATCCCGGTGCGCGAGACTATCCAGTCCTCGCTGACGCCGAGACGCTCGGCGAGCTGGGCGGTGGTGACGCGGGAAGACGGGACCTCGGCCGCCACGGACAGGATCGCGGGGCGCGCGGGCGCGAGCGCTGAGGGCGCCGGCTCGCCGGTGGCGTGGGTGTGCCGGTCGACGCGTGACGGGTCAAGCACTGGCCAGCTCCACGTCTCTCAGTGTGCGCCTGGCCAGGCCGCTCAGCACACGTCCCGGCCCCACCTCCACAAAGCGCTCGGCACCGCGTGCGCGCATGGCCAGCAGGGTCTCGCGCCATCGCACGGGCATGGTCAGGGCCCGGGCGAGTTGCCCGCGGACGTCCTCGAACGGCGCGGCGGTCACCGCGGAAAAGACGATGGCGCGCTCCGGGGCCGAGATCTCGACCCGCTCGAGCGCGGCGGAGAACTCCGGCACCGCCCCGGCCATCATCGGTGAGTGGAACGCGCCGGTCACGGGCAGCTCCATGGCGCGCAAGCCGAGCTCCTTGGCCGCCGCAGTCGCGCCTGCGAACCCGGAGCGGTCGCCCGACAGCACCACCTGCTGGGGCGCGTTGTCGTTGGCCACGGCCAGCCCGTGCGACTCGGCCAGCTCGTGGGCGTGGTCGGCCGCGCCAGTACCCAGCAGGGCGAGCATGCTGCCGTCGCCGGCGCGCTCACCCGACTGCTGCATCAGCTGGCCGCGTAGCGCGACCAGCTCGAGCCCGTCGCGTTCGCGTAGGCAGCCGGCGGCGACCAACGCAGCCAGCTCACCCAGCGAATGCCCGGCCATGAAGTCTCCGGACGGTCGCCCCAGCGCGGCCCAGCCCGCCAGGCTGGCGCAGAAGATCGCCGGCTGGGCAAACTCGGTGCCATCCGTAACTCGCGCGAACGGATCCTCGCCGACGATCTCCTCGGCTAACGACAGCAGATCCGGTCGCACCTCGGCGACCGTCTCGCGCATCTCAGGGGTCTGGCTGCCTTGACCTGGAAACAGGATCGCGGTAACCGCCATTCTGATATCAACCTACGCGGCAGTTCGCGCCCGGATACATGCGCCCTGTGGACTTCCCCCCGTTCGGGGGGAAGGTGAACCTTGAGCCTTCCCGAGCCAAATTCATCTTCGGTCGCACTGGTCACCGGCGCCTCGTCTGGCATCGGCAGCGAGATTGTGAAGCTGCTCGCGGCGCGCGGCTTCGGGCTGGTCCTGGTGGCGCGGCGCAGTGATCGGCTGACGGTGCTGGCCGACGAGCTGAGGGCCGCGTCGGGCGTCCGGGTGGAGACGATCGCTGCCGACCTCGGCGAGCCGGCGCCGCGGGGCCGGATCGCCGGGCAGCTCGAAGAGCTCGGCCTCGACGTCGAGATCCTCATCAACAATGCCGGCTTCGCCACCGGCGGAGAGGCGTTTGACGAGGCCGATCCCGAGCGGGAGATCGAGCAGGTGCGAGTCGACGTCGAGGCCATAGTGGCGCTCACTTCGGCCTTCCTGCCGGCGATGGTGAAGCGTGGACGGGGAGCGATCCTCAACGTCGCCTCGACCGCCGGGATGCAGCCGATTCCCTACTCCGCTGGCTACTCGGCCGCGAAGGCGTACGTGCTGACCTTCTCCGAGGCCATTCACCAGGAGGTACGGGGCCGCGGCGTCACCGTCACGGCGCTGGCTCCGGGTCCGGTTGATACGGACTTCTGGCAGATCGCCGGCTGGGAGACGGCGACCGGCAGGTCGTTCGAGCGCTCAGTCCCCGGCGCGCTGATCTCACCCCAGCAGGCCGCTCGGGCCGGCGTCGAAGGCCTCGAGCGCGGCGCGCGCGTGGTGATCCCGGGTCTGCCGATCCGCGCGGCGATGTTGGCCGGCCGCTACATCCCGCACGCGGTCAAGTTGCCGGTGCTCGAGCGGTTCATGAAGCCGAGCACCAAGGCCTGAGGGCGGGAACTTTGGCGCTGCACCTGACGAATACGAAGGTACAGCGCCAAAGTTCTCAGCCCAACAAGCCGATCCGCTGAGCCCGCTGGACGGCCTCGGCCCGGTTACGCGCCCGCAGCTTGCGGTACAGCACGCTGGTGTGCTCCTTGACCGTGTGCGGTGAGAGGTAGAGCCGCTCGGCGATTTCACGGTTGGTCGAGCCGCGGGCGATCAGGTCGAGCACCTCGCGCTCTCGTTCGGTGAGCAGCGGCGCCGGCTGCTCGGCTTTGGTGGGAAATGCGGTCATCCCGAGCCCGACGCGGCGGACGGCCGCGGCCACCCTCGCCGCCTCCCAGTCCTTGGAGACGAATCCGGATGCACCCGCCGCCCGCGCCGCCGCCGGCGACATCCGCCCGGCTCCTGAGATCAGCAGCACCCGGGTGGCCGGCGACGCCTCGCGGATGGCCGCCGACAGCTCGGCGCCCGACTCGCCGGCCAGGAACAGGTCGACCAGCGCGACATGGGGCTTATGGGATCGCGCCAGCGCGATCGCCTCGGCGCCGGTGCGGGCCTGGAAGAACCGCTCGACCCAGGGCTGCTCGCCCAGCAGCACGCGAAACCCCCAGTGCACGACGTCGTGGTCGTCGACGACCAGCACGCGGAGCCGCTCGTCCATCACTCGATGTCCTGCTGCAGAGGGACAACCAGCCGCACGCGCCAGCGGTCGGCGTCGACCGGCCCGGACTCCACGCTGCCACCCTGCTGAAGCGCCTCGAACGCCGCCAGGCGCAGGCCCATCCCGGGCTCACCGGTGCCCGGCCGCGCGCCATCGTTACGCACCTCGAGCGTGAAGTCCTGCTCGTCGCGCGAGACCGCCACCTCCACCCGTGTGGGGTGGGCGTGCTTGGCGATGTTGCGCAGCGCCTCGGCCAACACCGACTGGGCCAGCGGCTCGACGTCGGCCGGGACGCTCGACTCTCCGTGCCAATCGACGGCAACGACCACTCCGGGCGATTTCCGGAAGCGCTCGAGCTCGCCGGCCAGGCTCGTCCCGGTCTCGGCCGGAAGCGGCGCGAGCGGCCGTTCGAGCGCGCGCCGCAGGTCGCTCAGCGCTTCCTGCATTTCGATCCGGCAGCGCTCGCGCTCGGCGCGGTCCAGCGGCTGCTCGGCACCCAGCGCGAGCGAGACCCCGAACAGGCGCTGGAGCACGCTTTCGTGGATCTCCCGAGCCAGGTCGAGACGCTCGCCGAGCCGGCGCATGCGCTCCTGCTGGCGAGTCACGTTCCGGGCGGCGGCGACCAGCGCGGCCGTCTTGCCCAAAGTCCAGAGCAGGTGGCGCTCGCCGTCGGAGAGCTCGAACCGGCCACTGCCCCGGTCCGCGCAGATCACCCCGTACGCGTAGCCCCCCGCGCTCATCGGCGTGCACACCAGCGTGGTTACGCCGAGCAGCTGGGCGTACTCGGGCGGGACCGCCTCCTCGATCCCTTCGGAGATCACCACCACCTTGTCCTCGAGCAGCGCGCGCTGGGCGATGGGCGTGTTGACGAGCGTCGGCCTGAGGCCGGACAGCTGCTCGAACGCGATCCCGTGGGAGCCGATCGCGCGCACGCGGCGGCGGGCCGCGTCGGCCATGAAGACCGCCGCGCGGCGCATCGTGGTCAGGCGGCAGATTGCCTCGCAGATCCGGTCGTAGAACTCGGTGGGCGAGGTGTGCATGTCGATGTCGGCGAGCAGCTCGACGAACACCTCGAGCGGCTCGACGCCGGCGAACAGCGACGGTGTCGGGGAGGCGGTGGGCTGCTCGACGCTCACGTCACGCGCTTCGGCCGCCCCCGCTCGCCATCCGGGCTGGCCACAACCGCGGGCGGCCGGAGTCGTCCGGTGGCAGCGCGTAGCGCCGCCGGATGTCGTACAGCGTCGTCCGCTCCGCGGCCGGCCGACCAGCTCGGTGCGCCGCCGCCACGAGCTCCTCCGGCGTCAGACGAACCCCGTGGTAGCTGCCGGCCATGCGTGAGATCGATTCCTCCATCAGTGTTCCGCCCAGGTCATTGACCCCCCAGCGCAGCGATTCGGTCGCGGCGTCGAGCCCCATCTTGACCCAGCTGGCCTGGAGGTTGGTCACGGTCCGGCCGAGCGCGAGGCGAAACGCCGCGGTGTGCTTGAGGTTCTCCTCGCGCGAGATTTCCTCTACCCCGTGGGTGCGGCCGAGCAACGTGTGGAACGGGATGAACGACAGCGGCACAAACTCGGTAAACCCGCCGGTGCGTTCTTGGAGCTCGCGCACCACCCGCATGTGCTCGGCGAGCTCCCAGGGCTCCTCGACGTGCCCGAACATAACGGTCACGGTCGAGCGGATGCCCTCAGCGTGCGAGGCCTCGATGATCTCGACCCACCGCGCCACCGGCAGCTTGTTGGGTGAGATCCGCTCGCGCACGCCGTCGTGCAGTACCTCGGCGGCGGTCCCGGGGGTCGACCCCAGGCCGGCCTCGCGCAGACGGTCGAACACGGCCCGCGGCGCCAGCCCGGAGACGTCGCACATGTGCGCGACCTCCATCGGCGAATACGCGTGCAGATGCAGCTCCGGAGCGGTGCGCTTGGCCACCCGCAGCCACTTCTCGTAGTCCTCGAGGCCCCATTCGGGATGGATGCCGGACTGCATGCAGATCTCCGTGGCGCCGAACGCCACGGCCTCCCCAACCCTGCGCACGAACTCCTCCTCGGAGTGCTCATAGGCGTCCGGGGAGCGACGCGACTGACCGAAGCCGCAGAACGCGCAACCGACCGTGCAGATGTTCGAGACGTTGATGTTTCGGTTGACCACGAACGTGACGGTGTCGCCCGCCAGCTCGGCCCGCAGCTCGTCGGCGGCCGCGCGCATCTCCGCGATCACCGAGGGACGGGTCTCGGCGAACAGCGCGGTCAGCTCCTCGGGGGTGAGGGCGACGCCGTCGCGGGCCCGCTGTATCGCCCGCGGCGCGGCAACGTCGGCCACCTGCAAGTCGACCCGACGGCCGGATCCGTGCCTCGGAATGAACGACCAGTAGCGCGTCTTGATCACGTCCATTACCGGCCGGGAGATCCACGTGGGGTCGATGTACTCCGGATACACGCACAGCCGCTCGGACAGCGCCAGCCCTTCGGCGCGCAACCGCTTGCGCACCTCGCCGGGCGATGGGAAGGGGTGCTCGGGTGAGATGTGGTCCCCGTTGGCGCTCAGCCCGCCGAGGTCGGTCGCCCCCGCCCGCACCAGCTCGGTCCACCAGTCCGACAGATTGGGCGGGACCTGGATTCCCACGCCGGGCATGAGCCGGCGCGCCTCGCCGACCAGGCGTTTCATGTCCTCGAGCGTGACCTCGCACGCCCACCCCGGCGCGTCGAGTCGCGGGCCGTCCCATACTCCCGTGCGCCAGTACTCGCGGGTGGCGGCGTCGGCGATCTGGGCGGGCTCGCGTCCGTAGTAGTTCTGATGGGGCACGTAGTTTTGGAGGATCACTTCCTGAATGTGCCCGTGGCGTTCGTGCAACTCGGCCAGCTGCTCGAGGGCCGCGACGCGCTCCTCCTCGCTCTCGCCGATCCCGACGAGGATCCCGCTGGTGAACGGGATCTTCAGCTCGCCGGCGGCCGTGATCGTCTCGATCCGCAGGCCCGGGTGCTTGGTCGGAGAACCCTGGTGGACGACGAGGTCGGGGTTGGTCGACTCAAGCATCAGGCCCTGCGACGCGGTGACCTCCCGCAGGCGGGCCAGCTCCTCGCGGGGCAGCACGCCCAGGTTCGTGTGCGGGAGCATGCCCCGCTCCAAGGCCCGCTCGCACGTCCACACGACGTAGGAGACGAAGTCGTCGTGGCCGTACTCGTTCAGCCGGGCTACCACCTCGCGGTTGACCTCCGGCTTTTCGCCCGTGAGCACCAGTAGCTCCTTGACGTGGTGGCGCGAGACGGCCCGGTCGAGGATCTCCAGGACCTCATCCGGCGAGTACAGATGCGCCTTGTGGGTCGCGAACGCGCAGTACTTGCAGTAGCAGCGGCAGGTCCGCGAGAGAGACAGCGTGAGGTTCCGGCTGAAGGTGATACGGCGGCGCATGCGCGCGGCAGATTCTACGAAGCACCTATCCTGGCCCGGCCCATGCGCCGACCTACGCTCGTTGCGGCCTGCACGCTGGCCCTCGTCGCGGGTTGCGGCTCGAGCTCCTCGGCCACCCAATCGTCGCTCCGCGACGCCGCTCTGATGCTCGACTTCACACCCAACGCGGTGCACGCCGGCATCTATTCGGCGATCGGCCGCCGCTACGTGCGAAATCTCGGCTTACGGTTGCAGGTGATCGCGCCCACCGCCTCGGGCGACCCGATCAGGCTGCTCGAAACCGGGCGGGTCAACTTCGCCATCCTCGACATCCACGACCTGGCAATCGCCCGCGAGCGCGGCCAGGACATCGTGGGGGTGATGGCGATCGTGCAGCGCCCGCTTTCCGCCGTGATCGCAGCTCCGGATGTCGCGACCCCGGGTGCCCTTCCCGGTCGTACGGTCGGCATCACCGGCGTGCCAAGCGACACCGCCGTGCTGCGATCAGTCGTGTCGGGCGCGCATGCCGATCCGGGCAAGGTCAAGACGATCACGATCGGCTTCAATGCCGTGGCCGACCTGCTGGCCGGGCGGGTGGCCGCCGCCACTGCCTTCTGGAACGACGAGGGCCAGGCGATCAGGATCAAGCGGCCGGGCTTTCACATATTCCGGGTCGACGACTATAGGGCTC
>JAFAZZ010000131.1 GCA_019239375.1 Solirubrobacterales bacterium
TATTGGATCGCGATTGGGGCTGCTATCACCGTGATCGGTGGGATCATCGTGGCCGAGGCGGGAACCACGATCGGCATCGCATTCATCGAGCGGCCATCGTCTTCTTCGGCTTCAACGTGTGGGTGCCGATGACCTATACGCTGTCGACCGAGAGCTTCCCCACCCGCGCGCGGTCGACGGGCTTCGGCCTGGTCGACGGCGTCGGCCACGTGGGCGGCGGCATCGGCGTTCTGGTGATCACCCCGCTGATCCCCAACATGAGCGTGCTCGGGGCGATGCTGCTGGTCAGTTCGTTCCTCGTGGCCGCCGCGATCATCGCCCAGTTCAGCCCCATGACGCGCGGGCGTTACTACGAAGAGATCTCGCCGTAGACGCGTCAGCCGGCCACCGCGGCCGCGGACTCCTTCACCTCCTCGGGGATCATCGGTCCCTCGCCCGCCGGGTCGGCGATCCCCTCCTCGAGCCAGCGGTAGCTCCCGTCGAGCACCTTGGCCGCGGCTTGCCGGTTGGCGTCATCGACGTTATTCCAGAGCTCCCCGAACAGGGTCTCGGCGCGGTGCTTGGCCTGGGCGCAGAAGAGCGCGGCCAGCTCCTGAGCCTCGGCACGGCGCTCGGGCTGTTCGCGGGCGATTGTGTCGGCATATGCGGCGGCCGCGGCCATCGCGAACAGCTCGGCGCCGATGTCGACGATCCGGCCGAGGAACGTCTGCCGGCGCTCGAGCTTGGCCTGCCAGCGTGTCATTCCGAAGAAGATCGCGCGGGCCAGCTTCCGCGATGCCCGCTCGATGTAGCGCACGTAGGGCGCGAGCGTTCCGAATTCGTCGTAGGAGCGCGGGATCTGCCCTCGGCCGACGGCCAGCCGGGGTAGCCAGGTTGAGTAGAACTTCCCGGCCCGACCCGCGGCGCCCATCCTCCTCTTCACGTCGCGCCCCGGCTCGAGCAGGTCGCCGGCGACCTGCAGGTGCTGGTCGACCGCCTCGCGCGCGATCAGCAGGTGCATGATCTCGGTCGAGCCCTCGAAGATCCGGTTTATGCGCATGTCACGCAGCGCCTGCTCGGCCGGAACCGGCTTCTCGCCGCGCGCCTTGAGCGATGCAGCCGTCTCGTAGCCGCGGCCGCCACGAACCTGAATCAGCTCGTCCAGCACCGTCCAGCCCAGCTCCGAGGCGTACAGCTTGGCCATCGCCGCCTCGATGCGGATGTCGCCCGCCTTCGAGTCAGCCAGGCGGCTGGACACGTCGAGCATCGCCTCCAAGCCGAACGCGCTCCCCGCGATGAACGCGAGCTTCTGGGCCACCGCGTCGTGCTTGCCGATCGGGCGGCCCCACTGCACGCGCTCGCTCGACCACTCCCGCGCCACCTTGGTCGCCCATTTCGCCTGCCCCACGCAGATCGCCGGCAGCGCCAGCCGGCCCGTGTTGAGCGTGGTCAACGCGATCTTGAGCCCCTCCCCCTCGCGCCCGATGCGGTTCTCCTCGGGAATGAACACGTTCTCGAGCCGGGTCACCGAGTTCTCGATGCCCCGCAGCCCCATGAACGCATTGCGGTGCTCGACGGTGACGCCCTCTAAGTCGTAGGGCAGCACGAACGCGCTGATCCCGCCGCGGTGCCCGTCGCCCTTAGGGACCTGAGCCATAACCACCACGATGTCGGCAATCGCCCCGTTGGTCGCCCATAGCTTGCGCCCGTTCAGGACGTAGCCGCCATCGGTGGGGGTCGCGCTGCTGGCCAGGCGCGCCGGATCGGAACCGACGTCGGGCTCGGTGAGGAGAAAGGCGCTGATCTTGTCGCGCGCCACCAGCGGCAGCCATTTGCGCTTCTGCTCTTCGGTGCCGAACAGCCGGAGCGGCTCGGCTACGCCGATCGACTGATGCGCGCTCAGCAGCCCCGAGAGCGCCGCGTGCCACACGCCGGCCAGCGCCAGCGCGCGGTTGTAGTACACCTGCGAGAGACCGAGGCCGCCGTATTCCTCGGACACCTTCATGCCGAGCGCTCCGAGGCGCTTGAGGCCGTCGATCACGTGCTCGGGGATCTTGGCCTCGCCCTCGATCTCCAGCGGGTCGACCTCAGCCTCGAGGAACTCGCGCAACTGCCCGAGAAAGCGCTCGCCCTTCTCGACCGCCTGCGGGTCGAGTCGGGGCTGCGGGTGGATCAGATCGAGGCGGAAGTTGCCCATGAACAGCTCCTTGCCGAAGCTCGGTAGCTTCCACTCCGCCTCGCGCGCGGCCTCGGCGACCTCGCGCGCTTGCCGTTCTGACACGTTGCTCGACACGAAGGCTTCTCCTCTGCGACGGTTCCGGGGACGTGGTCGCCATCGTATTCGCGAGGGGCGACCACGCATAAGGAAGCTATCCAATCCGAGGAGGCTCAGATGAAGCTCAGCGCACGCAACCAGCTGTCCGGCACGGTCAAGAGCATCAACAAGGGTGAGGCGATCGCCAACGTCGCGCTCGACGTGGCAGGTCAGCGGTTGGTCGCCTCGATCACCGTCGAGGCCGTCGACGACCTCGGCCTGAGCGAGGGCACCCAGGTGACCGCGATCATCAAGGCATCCGACGTGATCATCGCGACCGACGCCTAGCAGCGCTCCTCTGGGCCGACCGTCGCCGGCGACAGCAGTGCCCCCTCGAGATCGGCGCGCGGCAGCCAGGCCAGCCGGCGCGGCAGGTACCAGTTGCGCTCGCCCAGCAGCTTCATCGTGGCCGGCAGCAGCACGCCGCGCACCACGGTGGCGTCCAGCAGGACGGCAACCGCCAGCCCGACGCCCGCCTCCTTGAGATCGAGCGCGCCGGCTGTGCCGAAGAGCGAGAACACGCCGACCATCACCAGGGCGGCCGCCGACACCACGCCTGCGGTGCGGCCGATGCCGTGCCGCAGGGGCGCCTCGGTGCTCATCCCGCGATGGACGCCCTCCCGCACCCGGCTGAGGATGAACACGTGGTAATCCATCGACAGCCCGAACAGCACCACGAATAGGAACAGCGGCAGCCAGGAGATGATCGCGCCGTCGGAATGGAAACCGAGCAGGCCCTCGGCCCAATGATGTTGGAAGACGAAGACCAGCACGCCGTAGGCGGCGCCCACCGACAGCAGGTTGAGCACGATCGCCACGAGCGGGACGACGAGCGATCGGAAGGCCACCAGTAGCAGGGCGAAGGCCAGCGCCAGCACGAAGGCGACCACGTAGAGCACCCCGTGGCGCATCTGGGCGGTGAAGTCGATGTCCTGCGCGGTGTCGCCGGTGACCGCGGAGTGTGCGCCGGGGACGCGGCCGAGCGTCTGCGGAACCAGCACCTCGCGCAGCTCTCGCACGGCGCGACGGCTGACCGCATTGTCGCCCAGGCCATGGAGCGGCAGGCCCAGCGCGGCGGATGTGCGGTCGCGTCCCAGTGCGATCTCGAACGGCGGGTGAGCGACGCCCTCGGCCGCCGCTCGAGCCTCCAGACGTCCGACCGCCGCCCGCACCGCGGCACGCTGCGCGACGGGCCAACTCGCCACCACGATCGCCGGCGAAGACGTGCCCGGGAACTCACGGGTGACCTGCGCGGCCAGCCTCGACTGGCCCGCCGAGGACAACGCGTCGGAGCTCGGTTTGGCCACCTGCATGCCGAGCGCGGGCACCGCCAGCGCCACCAACAGCCCGGCTGCCAGGCACGCCGACGGGACCGGCCGGCGCAGCACGCGCTCAACCAGGCCGCTCCAGAACCGCGACTCGCCGTCCGTCCGCAGGTGGGGAAGGAACGGGATCCGGCCCCGGTCGATCCGCGGCCCGAGCAGCTGGAGCAGCGCGGGCAGGACGGTGACTGACCCAACCACCGCACAAGCCACCACCACGATCGTGCCGCTGGCGATTCCGTTGAAGATGTCCGAGCCGACGACGAACTGGCCAGCCATGGCGAGCATGACCGTCGTGCCCGCGACCAGCACCGCTCGCCCCGAGGTACGCGACGTGCGTTCGAGCGCCGCGCGGATCGAGCCGCCACGCTGGCGCTCCTCGCGCGAGCGCACGACGTAGAACAGCGCGTAGTCCACGCCGACGGCCATGCCTATCAGCAGCACGACGGTCTTGACGCTGTCATCGAGCGGGAACAGCTGGCTGATCGGACCGAGCAGGCCGAATGCCGCGACCACCGCGGTGACGGCCAGCAGCACGGGCACTGCCGCGGCCACCAGCGAGCCGAAGGAGATGAGCAGCACGACCAACGTGACCGGGATCGACAGCCGCTCGGCGCGGCTCAGATCGTTACCGCTATCGGCGCCTGGATCGGCCAGCACCGTGCTCAGGCGCGGATCGGCTGTCCCGGCCCGGGCGACTGACGCCTTCAGCGCGCCGGCATCGAAGGGCTTGGTCGGAACGACGGTCACGAGCGCAGCCCGCCGGTCCCGCGAGACGCTGACGCTCGCCAGGCCGCCCAGCGCGCCGTGCATCATGCCGGCCACGGTCAGGGTCGCGGCGCGAAAGCGGGGCGCGTCGACCGTCAGGGAGTCGCTGTGGAGATAGGCGTTTTCGCGCGGGGCGAAGCCCAGCTGGTGGGAATTCATCAGGGCGTCGCCCCGCGCCGACTCTCCCACCGCGCCCGACTGCAGCGGCTTGGATCCGGTCACGGTCAGCCCGAGCACGGCGATCAGGACGAACGTCAACCAGGCGGCGATCGCGAGCACAGGGCGGCGCGCGCTCCAGCGGCCTACGGTGGTGGGTGAGAAGCGCTTGATCATGCAGCGCACACTGCACCGCTCGTCCTCGCGCCACCAGCCGGAGAGCCGGAATGCGGGGGTACGGCTAGCTGGTGTGTCCGGTCGGCCTATGCTCGCGCGATGGTTCCCAGGCCAGCCTGGCGCCCCATCTGGGTCAGCCGCAGTCGGAGCAGGTTAAAGCCGCACCAAGGCTGAGGACACGCGCGGAAGTCGGGCCGCGGGAGGTCAGGGCCACCGTCCGGCTCCGGATACGTCCGCGCACTGTCCTGCGCATCCTCCGCTGCGGCCGTCCTGTCGCACTCGGGATCGGTGACGGCGAGAGCCACGCTCTCGCCCGAGAGTACGCAGTAGCTCGCCCGCTCGCCGGCATCGCCAGGCGCGACGAGGCCGGAGTCCCAAGTGGTCGGGTGCGCAGCCAGGCTGCCGAACTGATGCCAGTACACGCGCGTGATCTGACCCGGGAAGGCCGATCCAGAACGGGGCAGGTCGAGAAAATCGGCGGCCGCATACGCCTGGCCCTTCGGATTGCCGTCCAGGCAACCGCCGAGGCCGTATGGCGCAGGATCGTCCGCCTCGCGATCATCACAACCCTCGGGCCGCCCGAAGTAGCGCGTGACGGGATCGGTGATCTGGGCCGCCGCCTCGGTCAGCCAGATGCTGGGCTGCGCTCGCGCGGACCGGTAGAGCGCGGCAATGAAGGCGCTCACGGTCGCTGTGTCGTCGTGGGTGAGGGTGCCGTCGTCCGGGTATGCCGTCGCGCTCAGGTCCTCGTAGGGGTGAAACGACCACACTGCGGGATAGAGGCCGATCGTCCCGGTGAGGTAGCTGGCATAGGCCTTGATCGCGATGAGATTTGGATCGTTGGCACTATCGCCGTCGGCCGACAGCGCAACCAGGATCAGGCGGCGGCCGAACTGGGTGCGGTTGGCGAGATCGGCTTCGTAGTAGTACCAGCCGGCGCACTGCTCGGCTTGATGCGGCGGCAGGTTTCCCGCGGGCGTCGGATTACACGCGTTGTTCACCTTCGCCCCGTCCGGTTCGTCGTAGGTCTCGTACTCGGTCGGGGGAGCGACTCCGTGTCGCGTCGCGAACGCATCCAACGTGGAGACGATCGCGCGGAAGCCGCAGAAGTACTGGTTGGCGGAGGGGTTGGCCGGATCCTCGGCGTTCCCGGCACCCGGGTACCTGGCGGCGGTGTTGGTGGTGATGGCAATCAGCGGATCGAGTCCCGCGCGGCGCGCTGCCAGCGCGTAGTTCTCCGCCAGCGTCATCCACGGCGTCCCGTAGTAGTCAGGGAGGTGGTTCTCGTCGACGCAGGCACTGCCGATCGCCGCAGCACTCGTGCCCGCGGAGTCCCACGGAATCCCTGCTCTGACGTATAGAAACGCGTTCGCACCGCCAGTGCGATCGACCGCCAGCGCCTGATAGCGCTCGAAGAGCAGGTGGCCCGGGTTCGCCGCCGGACAGCCGTCGAGGAGGTACAGCGTGCAGCCGAGAGCCGCGACGCTGTCGCTCAGACCGACCCCGGCGCTTGCCTGCTGCCCCGGCGCGGCGGCGGGAAATGAGACGCATGCGACCGCTGCCAGCAGCGCGGCGATCCGAGGCGAGGAGCGCTTCACTTCAGCGCCTGCGGCGGGGCCGGCCGGCCGGCAACGTGCTAGCGCCAACGCACGCGTCGAGCCACCCGGTCACTGGCGCTGCCGGGTTCGCCGCCAGATCCTCGAACCACTTCTGCACCTCGGCCCCGAATCCCTCGAACCTGTTCATAACGCGACGGGTACTCCTCCCCTGCTGGCCGACACGCCCCCATCTTCCCAGCTGCCGACACCGGGAGCGACCGCAG
>JAFAZZ010000360.1 GCA_019239375.1 Solirubrobacterales bacterium
GCGGCCGGCAACATGGGGAACGCGCCGGACGCGGTGTCGTACGCGCCAGGCAACGATCCGTACGTGATCACCGTGGGGGCAAGCGACAACCACGGAACGGCGTCCACCTGGGACGATGTCCAGGCAAGTTGGTCCAGTCGCGGTACGACCCAGGACGGAATCTCGAAGCCTGACGTCCTGGCGCCGGGGGCCCACATCGTCACGACGCTGGCGCCCGGGAGCTCGTTCGCTTCCGACTGCCCCACGTGCGTCATCGGGGGCGCCTACTTCCAGCTCAGCGGGACATCGCTGGCCGCGCCGATTGTCTCGGGCATCGCCGCGGACCTGCTCGCCGCGCATCCAGGATGGACGCCGGCGATGGTCAAGGGCGCGATCGTCAGCACAGCGACCCCGCTTTCCGACGGAAGCAGCGAGATCCGGGCGCTGGCCGCCGATCTGGCCAGTCGCGGTCAGCTGTCCTCCGACCAGAACCTGACGCCGAATAACCTGATCGATCCCGACACGAACAAGATCGATTACAACGCAGCGAGCTGGAGCGCCGCCAGCTGGAGCACGGCAGCCGATCCCCTGGCGGCCAGCTGGAGCGCCGCCAGCTGGAGCTGCGTCGGCTGCTCATCCACCGGCGCTGGCGACGTCAGCCCGAGTGCTGCGAGCTGGAGCAACGTCGGCTGGGCCACGACCTGGGGATAGCCATGAGCGCGATCGGGAGCAGCACCGAGGTAGGCCGAGACCCGAGAGTGCGCTCACTGGTGGCGCACATCGCGCGTTCGCGTCCGTACCGGATGTCCTCCGGGCAGGTGGCGATCTGGGCACTGAGCGGCGTGATGATCTCGACCGCCGCGGGTCTCTACGTGGCCGGTGCGGGCGATGTGGCGCCGGTCATCGCCTCGGTCCACGTGCCGTTCTGGGCGCTGGTCATCGGCTTCGCGGCCGCCGAACGCCTCGTGGTTCACGTTCACTTCCGGCGCAGCGCCCACTCGATGTCGCTGGCCGAGGTCCCGCTCGTGTTCGCGCTGGTGTTCGCCGGTGGATCGGCCACGATCCTGGCCGGGGCGATCGGCCGAATTCTCGTTCTCGCCTTTCACCGCAAGCTGCCGCTGATCCGGCTGGCCTTCAACTTCGCCGTCTTCCTGCTCGGAAGCTGCATTGCCGTGCTCGTATTCCACGCCATCGCGGGGGTGTCGAGCGACCTGCGCCCGATCGTCTGGACCGCCGCAATCCTCGCCACCGTGGCCAACTCGCTGATCGCGATGCTGTGCATCAGCACGGCCGTCTCCCTGTCCGAGGGCCAGCTCAGCATCCGTCAGGTGGCGCGCTCGTTGCGCACGGACCTCGTCGTGGTCGTGGCGAATACGAGCGTCGGCTTGTGCGCGGCGACGATTCTCTACAAGGATTGGCAGGCCGCGATCTTGATGGCGGTTCCCGTGGCGGGAATGTTCGTCAGCTTCCAGGCGTTCGTCACGGAGCGCCAGCGGCACGAGCGGGTTGAGTTCCTCTACCGGGCGGCACGGGCCCTCTCCCAGGCGTCCGAAATCGGCCCCGCGCTTGAAGAATTGCTGGCGCAGGCCCTTGACGCATTCCGGGCCGAGGTTGCCGAGATCATCTTCTTCTCCCCGGATGGCAGTGACGCGCTGCGCACCACGGTCGAGGCCAACGGCACCGCCGCGGTCCTCGAGCCTGTCGACCCCGACATCGCGGCGCGCTTCCGAGCACTGATCGAGGCCCAGGAGGGGGGCGCTTGCGCGGCAGCCGATATCGGAGACGAGCGATTGGTCGAATACCTGCGCGCGCGCGAGCTCGGCGACGGGATGCTCGCCGTCCTGAAGGGAGAGCGCAGCTTGATCGGAGCGATGACGATCGGCAACCCGTCCGGTGTGGTCGATCATTTCTGCCCCGAGGACGTCAAGCTGCTTGAGACGCTCGCCAACAACACGAGCGTCGCGCTGGAGAACGACCGCCTGGGGCAGACCGTCTGGCGCCTGAAGGAGCTTCAGCGCGAGCTCCAGCACCAGGCTTCCCACGATTCGCTCACCGACCTGGCCAACCGATCGCTGTTCGTCCAGAGGGTGGGCGATGCCCTGCGGGGCGCTAGCGGTGGAGTGTCGGTGATCTTCATCGACGTCGACGACTTCAAAACGGTCAACGACAGCCTCGGGCATGCCGCCGGCGACGAGCTCTTGATCGCGGTCGCCGGCCGGCTGCGCGACTGCGTCCGGCCAACCGACATCGTGGCGCGGCTGGGCGGTGATGAGTTCGCGATCATGCTCGACCGGCCCGACGCACAGCAGGAGGCGATCGAGGTGACCGAGCGGCTGGGTCGTCATCTCGCAGAGCGGTTCTCGATCTGCGGCCAGAACATCTCGGTGCACGCCAGCGCCGGAATCGCCACGAGCCACGGGACTCAGATGACCCCCGAGGAACTCATCCGGAACGCCGACCTCGCCATGTACCGGGCGAAGCACGAGAGCAAGGACCGCTACGAGCTGTTCCAGTCGGATATGGAGCTCCAGGTCAAGAAGCGCCACCGTCTCAAGCTGCGGCTGAAGGACGCGGTCCGAGACGACTCGTTTGTCGTGCACTACCAGCCGATCGTGGAGCTCGAGACTGGCCGAGTCGCCGCCTGCGAGGCGCTGCTGCGCTGGCCCGACGGTCCGCGTGGCTGCAGCACCCCGTCGTCGTTCATCCCGCTGGCGGAAGAGATCGGGGC
>JAFAZZ010000464.1 GCA_019239375.1 Solirubrobacterales bacterium
AGCCGCTGCCGGCGACCAGCCCGCGCGCGGAGATCGACGCGTACAAGCCCAGGGCGGCGATCCCCGAGCCGTATAGGACGCCGTAGGTGTTCGTCTTGTAAGGCGACTTGTCGGTCGAGAAGCGGATGTCGCGGTTCTGGCGAAACAGCTTGACCTCGCCGCCAAAGCTCTCGCTCAGCTCGGTCAGCAGGGCGTTCATCTGGCCGGGGATGCACGCCTCGAAAAAGTCGCGCGTGCTCGTGAAGTACTCCCGGCTGTTGTTCGCCGCCAGATCCTCGAACCACTTCTGCACCTCGGCCCCGAATCCCTCGAACCTGTTCATAACGCGACGGGTACTCCTCCCCTGCTGGCCGACACGCCCCCATCTTCCCAGCTGCCGACACCGGGAGCGACCGCAGCGGGCTCGGCTCGCACGGCGCTGCGGTTAGACTGACTCGGCGTTGCGGTTAGACTGACTCGGCGCGCTGGGCGGAGGTCTTCCACCCGAGGGATCGGCATGACGCAATTTCGTGGGGTTGATGCCGAGGCGGTCGCCTCGCTGTTCCTGCATGTCCTGCCCGACCTATCGGTGATGGTGTTCACCCGCGAGCTCAGGGTTGAATCACTAGGGGGATCGGTGCCGACCCGAGATGAGCTCGCCGGCTCGGCGCTTCAGGGATTGTTCGCTGGGGAGGCGTTGCCGCCCGCGCACTGGCGTATATGTGAGCCGCTGTTCCGAGCCGCGCTCCAGGGCGAGTCGAGCTCCGCCGAGGTCGAGGCGACTGGCCGTGGCCGCTCGTATGTGGTACGAGTCGAGCCGTTGCGGGCGTCGCCGGGCGCGGTCTCCGGCGGCGTGTGCTTCTGGCGCGACGTCACCCAGCGAAAGCGGCTCGTCGAGGAGCTGGAACAACGCGCCCGGCTGATGGACCTGGCGCACGACGCGATCATCGTGCGCGAGCCGGTCGCCAGCGCAGTCACCTATTGGAACCGCGAAGCCACCGCGATGTACGGATACAGCGCTGAGGAGGCGCAGGGGCAGATCACCCATGATCTGCTCGCCACCCGGTTTCCGGAGTCTCGAGAGGCGGTCGACCAAGCGCTGCTCGAACGCGGACGCTGGGAGGGCGAGCTGTCGCATCAACGGGCCGACGGTCGCCGGATCCTGGTGTCTTCCCGCCAGGCGCTGGTCCGCGGCAAGCGGCACGAGCCCCTCGCGGTCATCGAGCTCAACGCGGACATCACCGAGTCGAAGCGCGCCGAGGAGGAGCTTCGCGCGGCGGAGGAGCGCTTCCGCCGCCTGATCGAGTCCGCCCCTGACGCAATGGTCATCGTCAACCAGGACGGTGTGATCGAGCTCGTCAACGCCCAGGCGGAGCAGCTGTTCAGCTATTCGCAGACGGAGCTGATCGGACAGCCGGTCGAGATGCTCCTGCCCATGCGGCTCAGGGAGCGCCACGCCCGGCACCGCGAAGGATTCGTCGCCCATCCTCGCGCACGGCCGATGGGCGTGGGAATGGACCTCCTGGCCAGGCGCAAGGACGGCGGCGAGTTCGCCGTGGAGATCAGCCTGAGTCCGCTGCACACCGAAAGCGGCCTCCTGATCTCCGCCGCGGTCCGGGACATCAGCCAGCAACTGCTTAACCAGCTCGAGCAGGCGCTCGTGCCCCGGATCAAGATCCCACCTCACTGGAGGCTGGCCTGGCGCTACCACCCCGCCGTGCGGTCGATGCTGCTCGGTGGCGACTTCATCGGCGCCTGCGAGCGCCGGGACGGCTCGCTCGCGCTGCTGATCGGCGATGTGGCGGGACACGGCGTCGCCGCCGCGGGGACCGGCGCGACGCTCCGCGCCGCCTGGCTGGGGGCGGCTCAGGGCGACGTTCCACTCGAGTCGATCCCGCTGCTCCTTCACCGCCTTCTCACCAACCAGACCGATCATCGCGCCAGCACCATGGCGACAGCTTGCTTCGCGGAGGTGGACCGAGATGCTCGGGAGCTGCGTTTGATCCGCGCCGGCCACGATGCTCCGCTGTTGATCACGCCGGGTGCGGTCAGCGGCATGAATGGGGATCATGGACCCGCCCTCGGTCTGAGCAAACCGCACGACTGGCCGCTGCAGCGACTGCCCCTTCCCGCTGAGGCGGCCATCATGCTGTTCACCGACGGGCTGACCGAGCGGCGGGTCACGCCGACGTCCGTCCGGAGGTTCGATGAACTGGCCCCTCATCTCGAGGCCGACAAGCTGCTCGCCCAGCCGCCCGGCGAGGCCATCGACGAACTGATCGCGCAGCTCTTTCCCGGCGGCACCGAGCAGCTCGACGACGATGTGGCCGTTATCCTGCTCAACCTCGGATGAACCACATCGGGTGACACGTGAGCGCGGGTCTCGGCCCGCTTGGGCGGCCCGGTTCTACCGCATGATCCCCGTGTGCCCGAGCGAGTACCGGCCCGGTTGCGGCCAGACGCACAGCCCGTGGGGCCCTTGGCCGACCGGAATCCGCGCCAGCAGGCGCCCGCTCCGGGTATCGATCGCATAGACCTCGCCGTCGTAGCGGCCCGAAAGCCACAGCACATTCCCCGAGGCAGAAACGTTGCCCATGTCCGGGCTTCCACCGGGGATGGTCCACGTCTTGACCACCTGCCGGGTGGCGAAGCTGACGACGGAGACCGCGCCCTCCGAACGGTCCGAGACGTAGAGAAAACGATCATCCCGGCTCGGGTAGAGCCCGTGGGCGCCGGCGCCGGTCTTCAGGAAGCCGACCAGTTTGAAGCTGAGCGGTGAGATCTCCCACAGCCCGGCGTAGTTGAGATCGGCAACGTAGAACAGGCGACCGTCGGGGGAAAGTTTCACGTCCTGCGGCGAGGCGCCCGGTCGAAGCGGCATGCTCTTCACGACGCGCTCGTGCGCTATGTCGACCACGATCATCGACGAGCCGAACTCGCAGCTCACCAGCATGTAGCGCCCGTCGGCGGTGTAGTCCGCGTGGTTAACGCCCGCGCACTGGGGCACGCTGAGGGAATAGTGCAGCTTCATGGTGCCGGCGTCGCGGAAGTCAAGGCGTCGCAGCCGCTCCGCGACGACCACTGCGTACCGCCCATCCGGCGTGTAGTACATGTTGTACGGATCCTCCACCGGAATGGGTGGACCGGGGACGCCGGTGACCGGATTGATCGGGGTCAGGCTGTTGCCCTCGTCGTTCGCCACCCACAACGTTCGCAGGTCGTACGACGGGATCACGTGCTGCGGCAGGACGCCGACGTCGAAGTGCCGAACGATGCGGTAAGTGTGCGGGTCGATCTCGTCGACGGTGTTGCTCTCGCTGTTCGGCACGTAGATGAGCGGCCGGTCACCCCGCACGACGGGCGACAGATCCCTCGGTCCATCCGCTGCGTATACGTTGTGAGGGTCGGCGCCCCAGGACGATTTCTGGGGGAGGACGCTCGTGACCGTCCCGACGGTGCTCGTGCCCGCCGTCCCAGCCGGCGAGTCCGCTCGGTGACCACCGCCGCAGGCGCTCAACGCCAGCAGCAACAGCGCTACGAGCGGCGCCAGAGCCCGGTTCGCCGCTCGGCCCGTCACGCCAGCCTCCCGCGGCGGCCCCACCCCGTCCCGCCCATGCGGCTTCACGCCCTCTCCCGACGCGGCGTCACGCCGTCCCCCCACGCGGCGTGAGCATGTACACGTGCCGGCTGAGCAGCCCGGTTGACTGGCGCCCACCGGCGACCATGATCGCATCGCCCACGGTCCCGGCACCGACATCGGACAGCCCAGCCGGGAGCCGCCCCGCCCGACGAACCTGCCCGTTCGCCGGATCGATGGCCAGGATATCCGCCGTCTGGCTTCCCTGGACGGCGCCGCGGCCGCCGATCACGTAGACCCGGTCGCCCAGCGCGGCGGCGGCCGCGTGCGTCAGCGGCCGCGGCAGGAGCCCGAGTTGTCCTACGCGTCCGTTCGCTGGATCGAACGAGTAGATCCCGCGTGTGGCCTGATCGCCGCTGGTACCGCCGGCGATGATCAGCCGCCGCCCAAACGTGGTCACCGCGGCATAACGCACCGGGTGCGGGAGCCGCGCCACCACTCGGCCGGTGCCTGAGCCCGACCACGCGACGATCGTGTCGAGCGGCACGGTTCCCGTATACCCGCCCACGACGTACACGGTGCCACTGATCACTCCCGCGGCAACGTCCGAGGCACCGACCGGAAGATGACCGGCAACGGTCGCGTGTCCGCTCGAATCGACGGCGAGGACGTTGCTGTACGACGGCTCCCCGCCCCCGAGCAGGTACGCCGTCCCGCCCAGCGAGGCGCCGGCGGCGTCGTGCACGGCGTAGGGAAGCTCGCCGATTTGCTCGCTCCCGTTCCGGCCGGCGCTGACGATCTGAGCCAGCGACGCGGTGCCCTGGTCCAGGCCACCCATCAGCACCAGCCGGCCACCGAGCACCACGGTGGCCGGGAGCTGGACCGGCGCCGGCAGGTCGGCCACCCGCCGCGGGGTGAGCGCCGGCATGAGGTGCGCGCGCGCGACTCGCCGGCCCGCCGCGGTTGTGCCGGCCTCATTTGCGGACGAGTGGGTGGCTGGTGCGTCGGACCCGGACCCGCAGCCGCCGAGCAGCATCGCCGCAGCGATCGCGGGCACGGCGACCCATCCCCGCTTCAATCGAGCGAGGACGAGGCGGAGCATGGTGAGCGGGGAACCTGAATACATCCTGAACGCTTGTCCTCGGCGATGTGACTCACCGAGACGAGCCAAGCCGCTCATCCGGGTACGGATCGCTGCGCGTCCAGACGGCCGAGCGATCGGCTATGCAAGCAGAAACTCCGGTCTAAGGGTTTATTGAGGTTTTTGCCGCACCTCATGTGCGAGTTCGCACGAGGTTTGGACCGGCCTCATGCGTTCAGCCTTGCTGCGAGGTTGCTCGGCGGCTTGATCTCCCGCTTGACGATCTTTCCAGTGGGACCTTTGGGCAGTTCGTCGACGAGCCAGATGTGGCGCGGGTACTTGTAGGCCGCGACGCGTTGCTTGACGAAGTCGCGCAGCTCGGCCGGTGAGGCGTCGGCGCCGATCTTGAGCGCGACGGCGGCGCCAACCTCCTCTCCGAGCTCGGCGTGGGGCACGCCGATAACCGCCGCCTCGCGCACCGCGGGGTGCTCGTAGAGAACCTCCTCGATCTCGCGCGGGTAGATGTTGAAGCCGCCGCGGATCACGAGCTCCTTCTTGCGGTCGACGATGAAGAAGTAACCCTCCTCGTCGACGCGAGCGACGTCGCCCGTCTTGAACCAGCCCTTAGCATCAATCGCCTCGGCCGTCGCGTCGGGCCGGCGCCAGTAGCCCTTCATGACGTTGTGGCCGCGGATCCCGATCTCGCCGACGCCGTCCCGCTCGTCGATGAGCTTCATCTCGACGCCGTCGATCGGGAGGCCGATCGACCCCGGTTTGCGCTCCCGGTCGCGGCGGTTGAACGAGGCGACGGGCGAGGTCTCCGAGAGCCCATAGCCCTCGAGAATCTGGCACCCGAACTTTTCCTCGAACGCACGCATGACCTCGACCGGCATCGCGGCACCGCCCGAGACGCAGACCTCGAGTGTCGAGGTGTCCGTGCGGTCGGCCTGCTCGTGATGGAGCATGGCCGCGTACATCGTCGGCACGCCCTCGAACAGCGTCACCCGGTCGCGTTCGATTAGCTCCAGCGCCTTGCCGCCGTCAAAGCGCGGGATCAGCGTGAGCTGCCCACCGACGGACACCGTCGCGTTCAGCGCGCACGTCTGTCCGAAGGCGTGGAAGAACGGCAGCGCGCCGAGGGTGATCGTACGCTCGTCGAGTCCGAACAGCCCGACGCTTACCGCTACGTTGCGCAGGATGTTGTCGTGCGTGAGCTCCGCACCCTTGGGCGTACCCGTCGTGCCCGATGTGTAGAGGATGACCGCGGTGTCGTCGCCTTCGCGCGCTGCGACCGCAGCGGCGAGCTGGCAGCGCCCGAGCATCGCTTCGAACTCGCCGGGCTCCACCACTACGCACTCGGCATTTGCCTGCTCCGCGCCACTGCGCGCGGCGTCGGCGAACTGGTGCCACGCGAAGATCAGCTTCGCTTCCGAGTCACGGAGATAGAACGCGACCTCGCGATCCTTGAGCAACGGGTTCATCGGCACGATCGCACCGCCCGCGCGCAGAGCGCCGTAGTAGCAGACCGGAAAGTAGTGGACGTTGGGCAACATGATGCCAACCCGATCACCCGGCCCGAGACCTCGCTCGCGGAGCAGGCCGGCTACGCGCCCGGCCGTTTCGTCGAGCGCGGCATATGACAGCGCGTCGTCGTCCACCCTCACCGCGGCGTGTTCGGAGCGCGCGGCGGCGCTCTGACTCAGTAGGTCGGCGATGTTCGGCATCTCGGGCTCCTCGGGTTGCGGTGGATGCGCGGCTGATCGATCTTGCCGGGCGCGATCCCGCTGATTTCCTGCTCGCGATCCTGTTGACCGACGACACGCTACGCCGACCGCCGGCTCGTGTCATGGGCAGCGCAGCCCGTGCACGCGGCCACCGGCCATCGGCGGCATAGAATGGCGCCCGTGTCCACCATCCGCGCGGCCGCAGGCACCGTCCCGGCCCGAACATGAGCACGGAGGTGGACTGGCAGCCGGCGCTCGTGCGCGCCAAGGGACTCCGACTGCGCGTCGGACGCTATGGCGCCGGGCCCCCGGTGCTGCTGATCACCGGAATCGGCGCGCACCTGAACATGTGGTCCCCGTTCGCGCGCCTGGTCGCTGACCGTGAGCTGATCGCCTTCGACGCGCCCGGCAGCGGCCTCTCGCAGCGGCCGCGCCGCCCGCTGCGGATGGGTTCCCTGGCCGAGGTGGTACGCGCGCTGCTCGACGAACTCGACCTGAACCGGGTCGATGTGCTCGGCTACTCCTGGGGCGGGGCTTTGGCGCAGGAGCTCGCCCGCCGCGCGCCGGAACGCGTTCGGCGGCTGGTGCTGTGCGCGACCGGTCCAGGCCTCCTCGGCGGGTCTCCGCCGCGCCCGCTGGCGGCCCTCATGCTGGCCACGCCCGCGCGCTATTACCACCCGCGGCTGCTCGCCTTTACCGTGCCGCACATCGCCGGGGGGCGCACGGCACGCGATCGGGACGCGCTCGCGAGGCATGCCGGTGAGCGGCTGCAGTGGCCGCCCGATCTGTTGGGCTACGCCTACCAGCTCTACGCGGTAGCGGGATGGTCGAGCCTGCCCTGGCTCGGGCGCCTTGCCTCCCCTACCCTGGTCATCGGTGGTGAGGACGATCCGAGCGTCCCGCTGCGCAATGCCCGTGCCCTCGCCGCGCGCATCCCCAACGCGCGTCTGCATGTGGTCAACGGCGGCGGGCACCTGTTCCTCCTCGACGAGCCTGAGAACGTGATCGGCGTGATCGACGCGTTCCTCACCGAAGGCCGCTGACCCAGGGCGGGCCGGCCTCGTGGTCGGACCCGATCGAAACGTCGAAGGGTCGGGATCCGAACGAAAGGACCCGCAGGCGAATCGTCCGCCAGAATGCTCCTGACCAGCCGGCATAGGAGCGAAAGCGGGTGATGGCCGAATGAGCGAAACCGCTCGCATGAGTACCGCGCGTGGAACCCCCGAAGCGACCCGCGCGGCGCTGGACGTGATGCTCACCGACGCTGCGATCGGGGCGCCCCGCGCGCTGCAGCCCCACGCCGCCGCGCGCCTGACCGCCGGACTGGCTCGCCACCCCGACCGGGCAGCACGCCGTCTAGCCGAGCTGGCCACCGAGCTCGCCCGGGTCACCGCCGGGCGCTGCGAGATCAGGCCGACCAAGCGCGACCGCCGCTTTGCCGACCCGGCGTGGCAGTCCAACTGGCTCCTCCGGCGTCTGCTGCAGACCCACCTGGCTCTCAGCGAGACCGTCGACGGGCTGATCTCCGACGCCGATCTGGATTGGCGGCATGAGCGGCAGGCGCGGTTCGTCGCCGGGAACATGCTTGACGCGCTCGCGCCGAGCAACTTTCCATGGTCCAACCCGACCGTGATGAAGGAAACCGTCGATCAGGGCGCCCTGAACCTCGCCCGCGGGGCGCGCAACTTCCTGCGCGACTTTCCCCGGCTGCCGTCCACCGTCGACACGAGCAAATTCGCGGTGGGCGAGAACCTGGCGCTCACGCCCGGCTCGGTGGTGCTCCGCACAGAGGTGTTCGAGTTGATTCAGTACGCCCCGCAGACCGACCAGGTTCGCGAGGTGCCGCTCCTGTTCGCCCCTCCGACGATCAACAAGTACTACATCCTGGACTTGGCGCCCGGCCGCAGCATGATCGAATGGCTGGTCAAGCAGGGCCAGCAGGTGTTCGCGATCTCCTGGCGCAACCCGGACGCCGAGCAGGGTCACTTCGACCTCGACACCTACGTTGCCGCGGTGCTCGAGGCCCGGGGCGCAGTCGCCGCGATCACGGAACAACCCGCCGTGCACCTAAACGGCGCCTGCTCGGCCGGGATCATCAGCGCCGGGCTCCTCGGTCACCTCGCCGCCGAAGGTCGCTTGGGGGACGTCGCGAGCCTCACGCTGCTGGTGTGCGCGCTCGACAACGAACGCGCCGGGACCGCCGCGGCGTTCACCGGGCGCGAGGTCGCGGCGGCGGCAGTTGCCGACTCGGCCCGGCGTGGCTATCTGGACGGTCAGGCACTCGCCGGGGTCTTCACCTGGCTTCGGCCCAACGACCTGATCTGGAACTACGTCGTCAACAACTACCTGCTTGGCAAGGACCCGCCCGCCTTCGACGTCCTGTACTGGAACCAGGACACGGTCCGGCTCGCTGCCGGGCTGCATCGCGACTTCATCCACGTCGCGCTGGAGAACTCACTCACCCGCCCCGGCGCGCTGACCGTGCTCGGCAGTCCGGTCGACCTCTCCGCCGTCGAGCTCGACAGCTACGTCGTCGCCGGCCTAACCGATCACATCATCCCGTGGGAGAACGCCTACCGCAGCACACAGCTCCTGGGCGGAGCCCCGCGCTTCGTGCTGTCGACCAGCGGCCACATCCAGGCGCTCGTCAACCCACCCTCTGAGCACAGCCGCTCCAGCTACCGGGTTGCCGATGAGCATCCCCCGTCCAGCGACAAATGGGCGCAGCGCGCGGTCACGCAGCAGGGCAGCTGGTGGCCTGACTACGACGAGTGGCTCGCCACACGCTCGGGCGAGCCGAAACCGGCGCCCAAGCTCCTCGGCGCCGGCCGCTACCAAGCCCACGACAAGGCGCCGGGAAGCTACGTGCACGCATCCTGAAAGGAGAGAGGCGATGTCGACTCAGGCCCTGCCCTACGCGCATCTCGGCGATGCGCTGGCCACCGACTACTTCCATGTCCGCGATCAGTTCACCGACGAGCAATGGGAGCACTTCATCTCCACCCGCCGCTTCGTCGACCGCGAAATACTGCCGGAAATCAACCGCTACTGGGAGGCCGCCGAGTTGCCGTGGCCGCTCATGCGCCGCCTGGCCGAGCTCGGTCTGCTCGGTGAGGACATACAGGGCTACGGCTGCCCAGGCATGAGCCCGCTCGCCCGCGGCCTGGTCAACATGGAGCTCCACCGGGGCGACGGCAGCCTCGGCACGTTTCTCGGCGTGCAGTCCGGGCTGGCGATGAAGTCAATCGACCTGCTCGGCTCTGAAGAGCAAAAGCAGCGCTGGCTGCCAGCGATGGCGCAGCTCGAGGCAATCGGCGCGTTCGCGCTGACCGAGCCCACCCACGGCTCGGACTCGGTCGCGCTCGAGACGAGCGCGCGCCACGATGGCGACGAATGGGTGCTCGACGGCGCCAAACGCTGGATCGGTAACGCCTCGATCGCCGACGTCGTCGTCGTCTGGGCGCGCTCGGACGAGGACGGGCAGGTCAAGGGCTTCCTGGTCGAGAAGGACATGCCCGGCTTTACCGCCGTCACGATGCAGGGCAAGGCCGCGGCGCGCGCAATCTGGCAAGCCGAGATCTCGCTCGAGGACGTGCGCGTGCCCGAGCGCTCGCGGCTGCCCGAGGCCCAGTCGTTCAAGGACGCGGGCCGCGTGCTCATCACGACCCGCACCACCTGCGCCTGGGGCGCGCTCGGTCACGCGGTCGCCGCCTACGACGCCGCGTTGACCTACAGCAAGCAGCGCACGCAGTTCGGCAAGCCGCTATGTGCCTTCCAGATCATCCAGGAGCGGCTGGTGAAGATGCTCGCCGAGGTCACCGGCATGCAGCTTTACTGCATGCAACTCGCGCGCCTGGAGGAGACGGGCCGCCTGACTGACACGATCGCCGGGCTGGCCAAGCTCAACAACACCCGCAAGGCGCGTCAGGTCATTGCCGAGGCACGCGATCTGCTCGGCGGCAACGGCGTGCTGCTCGAGAACCACGTCATCCGCCACATGGGCGACATAGAGGTCATCCACACCTACGAAGGCACCGAGACGATGCAAACCCTGATCGTCGGGCGAGACATCACCGGCGTCGGCGCATTTACCTAGCCGCGACCGGGTTACTCGACTCCGCACTCTCGTCGTGGCGTGTTGCGCGCTACCGATGTGTGCCACGAGGACTTAGTGCAGTGTGTTGCGCAGGGCAGCGACCCGCTGCACTGCCGCGTTGAAGCCGCTCGAGCTCAGCTGCCCGGCATCCAGCGCATTGGCCAGGGCGGTCGTGGCGGACTGGCCCTGGGCGACGTCCTGGGCCGAGCAGAGGATGAGGTCCATTCCGGTGCCGGCGGCGGCTACCGCCCGCTGCGCGGCGCCTCCCGAAGGCCGCCAGGGCACCGGCCTCAAGGGCATCGGTGATGGTTACCCCCTGGTAGCCCAGGCGGGCGCGCAGCTCACCTCCGACGACCGCCGAGGACAGGCCCGCCGGATAGGCCGGGTCGAGCGCGGGATAGATCGCCCAGGACACCATGATCAGCTTGACACCGGCCGAGATGACTGCGGGGTAGGGTGCCTCGTCGACGGCTCTCAGGGTCGAGAGCGACTGCGACAGCGTCACCGGCCCGGTGTCGGTGTTCTGTGAAGCGGCGGCCGCGCCCAGACCCGGGAAGTGCTTGGCCGTGGCTGCCACCCCGGTCTGCTGCTGAGCGGTGATGAACGCCTGCCCGCAGGCGCTGACGACGCTCGGCTTCTTGCTGTAGGAGCGTTGGTACTGGTCGTCGAAGTCGCCGGCTTGGCGGTAGACGTCAAGCACCGGAGCGAGGTTGACGTTCATGCTCACGCCGGCCAGGTTCTGCCGCGCCCCGGTGCCTGCCTGACTGGCCGCCAGCGGAGGATTCGAGGACTGTCCGATCTGTTTCTCCGACATCGTCGGCGCGCCCGGCAGCCGGCGGACCAGCCCACCTTCCTGGTCGGTCATCAGCAGCAACGGCGACGCGATTGGGCTTTGCTGCTGGGCCTGGCGCAGCTGCTGGATGACCGCGGCGATCTGGGCGTCACTGGAAATATTGCCTCCGAAGAAGATCACGCCCGCGGCCTGACCGGCGGCGATCTGGTCAAGGAGTGCCGATGGCACGGTGAGCCCCGAATACGAGAAGATGACCCGCTGCCCGGCCAGCTGCTGTGAGGAAAGCGTTGCCGCGCGGGCCCCTAGAGGATCGATCGCTGGGAAAAGGCTCACCAAGGGCGAGAGCGCCGCCGCCCCTGCCAGCTTCCTGAGAAACGTCCGGCGGTCATCGCCCTCGCGGTGCTGGGCATCCACGGCGTCCGCCGTTACGTTCGCGCTCAACCGTCGCTGGTACGACCAGTGTGCTTGGTGGCGACAGGGGTACACGTAGTGGTGCCGCGGTCGTGGACGCTCCCATCCAAGCCGACGAACTCGTAGCTCGAGTGACCATTCGTGAGCGAGAGCCGCAACGCTCCGTAGTACGCGAGGTCCAGCTTGGCGGCAGCGTTCGGGGCGACTACGAAGCTCTCCAGCCCAGGGAAGTTCGTGTCGAACATCTGTCCTGGCTGGCCAAGGTAGTCCAATGTGATGCCGCCCGTGCCGACCACGAAAGACTGTGCGCCTGGGACCAGTTGCTTATTGATGTCGTTGTCGTCGCGGACTGATGTGGGATAGTAGTCGGGGATCTTGGACGGGTCCAGGCGGAAATACTCGTGCTCGTGGCCCTGGACGTACAGGTCCACCCGCCCTGCGAGTTCCTGCCAGATCGGCTGGAGATCAGTATTTTGCTCCTGGCGACCGCCGGCGCTGTACCGCGGGCGGTGCATTATCGCGATGTAACACGTGCCAGTGTGCGTCGATAACTCCCTGTGAAGGAACTCGAGCACATCTTCGACCGCGGGGTGCGGCGGGTTCGGGGCAGCTGGCGAGAAGTCCGGCGGGACAAACGATGAAGTGAGACCCAGGAGGCGCCAGCCCTGCCCTAGGTCGGCTGCGTAGAGGTTGCTCGGGTTCCCGTCGATCTTGTGCCCCACGACCGCCGGCCGGTGCCGTTCCCAGTAATCGTCGTAGGGCCCGAGTGGTCGCCTGGGCTTGAGCTCGTGATTCCCCGGGGTGGGGTAGGTCTGCTCCGCGAAACGCCCGTACGTCGGCCCGTAGAGCTCGTCAAAGGCTTTATCGGACGGCGCATCGTAGATGTCGCCCAGCCATAGGAGGTCGTTGAATGGCTCCTCGCTTTGAAGGAAGTTCGCCACCTGCAGCGCATGTGTGCCGGCATACGGGCTCGGGCCATCGCCAACCGCCCACACGACCACCGGCTTCTGACCCAAGGCGATCGGCACATCCGGCGCCAGCCCCGCGAGGAGAAAAACTCCCACCATCGACAGCACCGCCCTCGAGAGCCGGCGCGTCATGCCGGCCGTGGGCCTGGCGGGAGCATCGGGTCGTTGATGTCCGCGCCGAGTCTGTCCCAGAGGGCGACAAACCTCACGATTCCCATCCGTTGTTGCACTAGTCATCTTTACCTACCTCCGTTTACTTCTCTTCTCTGGAAGGACCGACGACGCCCCTGCGCGTGGGCGTGACTAGCTACGCCCCCAACACCCGGCGGCCTGGGACGATTCTCTCTCTAACGAGAACCCGTTGTCAACTAGCGCAGGGCCGATAATGACAGTGGCAATGGGCCGAGAGGCCTCCCTGGCTTACCGTGATAGCTGTCCTCTCCTACGTGGAAGGTCACCTCGCCGTCGAGTAGGTAGTGCCACTCGTCCTCGTTCCCATGCACGTGCATTAGCGGCTCGACGTCGGGACACGGGCACCGGCACCCCTGCGAGTGCGCTTCAGCCACGCCTACGCAGGCAAGCTCATCCCCCTTCACCGAGGCTGGGTCGGAGAGCGAAGCCTCACTCGCTCAAGACGAACGAGACAGCGGAACCTGACCGCGCCGCATCACCGCGTCAGCTTGACCGTATGCGACGTGGGCCACGGCGGCGGTGCCCGTGCGCGGCGTCGGGATGGGCACAGGCGTGAAGGCCGCCGCCTGCCCACTCATCGCGAGAGTCGCCAGCACCGTCAGGCCGATCCCCTTGCCCGCAATCCGATTCATCTCAGCTCTCCTCTCGCAGCCCGTAAGGCTGCCTCCATCGGTGACTTGATCCGGGTACGGCTGGTCCTCCGGAACGGTTCACGCCGTCGCGGCCAGCCCTTTGCCGGACCCGCGGCCGAGAGCGATCTCGACCGCGCGCGCGGCTGGGTACTCCTCCCGGCCAGCGGCAGGGTGCCCGGCGTCGCGTGTGGGGATGGACTGTAGGCCTGGGGGCCGCTCGATGCCTGACCATCCACAGAGTCCATGGGACGATGGGCGCCGATGCTCTCCCCCGACCACCGGATCGGCGCGTACGTCCTGACCCCCCGCGTCCCGGCAGCGGCGAGTGCGCTCACCGCCGGCCCGTGCGCGGCCGACGGCCCCCACCCGCAACGACGACCTCGGGCTGATCGGTGGCCTGCTCGCCTCGGCGGCCTGGAGTCTGGTCATCTACAAGCTCGCCATCGCCCGCCGGCTCCCCGAGGAGGATGTCGACCGATACGTGGCCGACATCTATCCGCCGCCGGTCGAATAGACGCTCAGCTCGATCAGGTAGCCGCACAGGATCGGTTCGAGCCGCGTCCGGTTCTTCAGCGTTAGCTCGACCTCGTAGTGGGGTCGGCGGCCTTGCCTATCGCAAGTTGCTTGACAATGCCGGCCGCCCCGCGCTAGGTTCCCGCGCGACGCGCGGGAGGTCTAGTGAGGGAGGGAACAAAGATGGTGACTCGTGTGATGAGGCGGAGGTTTGCCAGCCTGCTCGTGGCGGCGTTCCTGACGGCAGGGTGCTGCCTGTTGACGGCGATGGACGGCGCCAGCGCCCGCGCGGATCGCGCCGGGCAGAGCCCGCCGACACAGCCGGCGCTGCTGCCCACTCCGTCCTGCCCGACGCCGCCTGCGTCCGAGGCGGCGCCGTGGAAGGATCCGAGCTTCGGCGCCGAGTGCCAGGCGCAGTACGTGATCGAGGACCTGGAGAACCCGGGGTCGCCGCTGTACGCCCACAACGCCGACGGGACGCCGATGCAGTCGACGCTGGCGCGCCTGGAGGCCGCGCTGGCGAGCGGACAGAACATCCAGGCGGCGAACGGCACGTCAACCGGCTTGTTGGCCCTCTACGGCCTGACGGTCTCCGGCGGCACGGATGACGGCGCCAACGGCGAGCGCGCCTCCGGCCTGTCGTTCCCGAGCGCGCTGACCGTGGGCGCAGCCTGGGACCCCGCCGCGGCGGCGGCCTACGGGACGATGCTCGGCAGCGAGTTTCACCGCACTGGGCTGAGCGGCGTCCTCGGGCCCGTGATCGACATCGACCGTACCTGGCACACCGGCCGTGAGCAGGAGAACTTCGGCGAGGACCCGTTTTTGAGCGGCGTGCTCGTGGCCCCGGAGGTGCGCGCGATCCAGGCCCAGGGCGTGATGACGACCGTGAAACACTGCTGCGCCTATACACAGGAGCAGGGGCGCTCGGGGCAGGCGCTGACACTAACCAACCCCAACAATACGGGCGAGAACGAGCTGGTCTCCGAGCGGGCCCTCGAGGAGATCTACGGGCCGGCCTGGCAGGCGGCGGTGGCCCCCCAACAGGGCAACGGCATGTCGGTCATGTGCGGCTACGCGATCATCAACGCGGCGACGCCCCCGCCCTACACCGGCGCCGACTCGTGCGGTAACCAGTTCATCCTCAATGACCTGATCAAGGGCCAATACGGCTTCGAGGGCACCTTTACGCCCGATGCGGCCACGGCCAAACGCGACTCGTCGCAGCTGAACTTCCTGAACGGCGGCGACGGCGGCGACGCCAGCATGACGCTCGCCGAGTTGCAGGCGATCGTCGGGAACGGCAGCGACGACGGGCAGATGAACGCCGACGGCAGCCAGAACCTCATCTCGCAGGCCCGGCTGGTCGACGAGGTCCGCCGGCTGGTGCTCCAGTCGGTCAAGAACGAGCGCTTCCTCAACCCGTCCAACCAGAACGGAATCGGCGACGGCATCGCCCAGGACGAGGCGACCTCGGCGCGGATAGCCGAGCAGGGCGCCGTGCTGTTGCAGAACCGACGGCGCGTGCTCCCGCTCTCCTCGGCGGCGCGATCGATCGCGGTGATTGGCACCCAGGCGGCCGGCATCTCGCAGGCGAAGATGGGCCAGGCGACGAGCACGCAGCAGCCCCAGGTGGCCAACGACGGCTCGGCGTACGTCAACCCGGCGAACGTGTTCACCGACACGGCGAGCGGCCAGACGTATGGCTACTCCAGCGCGCTGAGCGGGATCACCGGCCGCGCCGGCTCCGGCCGGACGGTCACCTATGCGCCGGGCACGGTGGGGCTGGCCGAGCAGCCGGTGCTGGCGGCTGATGGACAGCTCAGCGGCCCGGGCTCGATCGTGACTCCGGACGGCACGAGCGCGGGCTTCCTGGCCACCTACTACGGCGCCAATGACCCGACGGACGCATCCGCGCCCCCGCTCGGCCCGCCGCAAGTGGTTACATCCGCGGCGTTCGGCACTCCCAACGCCGGCACCCCGCCTTCGTTCCTGACCACGAGCGCGCTGTACCCGAACAACCAGTGGTCGGTGGCATTCAAGGGGATCTATACCCCGCCGGTCAGCGGCGAGTTCAACTTCTCGGTCACCGAGTCGGGGACGACGAAGCTGTATATCGACGGAGCGCTCGTGGCGCAGCGTGCTCGAGACGACTTTGGCTACGTCGACCACGCCACGGTCGCGCTGACCGCGGGGAAACCGGTGTCGATCGTCCTTGACTACTCGCCCGAGGAGGCGGCCGCCGGAATCCCGCCTGCGGCGGCGAGCAACTTCGGGTCGATCTTCAACACGTTCCTCGGTGACGAGGTGCAGTTGGGCGTGACGCCGCCGCCGGCGAGTGGCCCCACGCTGATCGGGCAGGCGGCGGCCGCGGCGGCCAAGGCGGATGTGGCGGTCGTGTTCGCCGGGCGCGAGATCGGCGAGGGCCACGACATCGAGACGCTGTCGCTCCCGGGCGATCAGAACCAGATGATCGAGGCCGTGGCCGCGGCCAACCGGAACACCGTGGTGGTGCTGACCGGCGGCCCAGTGACGATGCCGTGGCTGAATCGGGTCGCCGGCGTGCTCGAGATGTGGGAACCCGGCGCCACCTTCGGCACCGCGGTGGCATCGCTGCTGTTCGGCGACAGCGATCCGTCGGGCAAGCTGCCGATCACCTTCCCGGCGCGCGACAGCCAGGGATCAGGCACGGCGGCGATCGAGTACCCCGGGATCACGAACCTGACCACGGGCGCCTCAAACGACTACGACCAGCTCGAGCAGGAGCGCTACGACGAGGGCATCGCCGTCGGCTACCGCTACTACCAGACTCACGGCGAGCGGCCGCTCTTCCCGTTCGGGTTCGGGCTCTCCTACACCCGGTTCGACCGTCGCATCGTCGGCCGCTGGATCGGACGGGACGGGACCGTGACCGTGCGCGTGGCCGACACCAACCGGGGCAACGTCGCCGGCGCCGACGTAGTGGAAGGCTACGTCCACGACCCGGCGGGCACCGGGGAGCCGCCCGAGCAGCTGCGCGCCTTCGACAAGGTGTCGCTCGAGCCCGGCCAGACGAAGGTCCTGACGCTGCTGTTCCGGGCCAGCGCGTTCGCCTACTGGGACTCCGGCCCCGCCACCGGCACCACGCCCGGCACCACCTCACCGACCACGCTGACGAACACGCCATCGCCGCAGCCGCCAGGCCACTGGACGGTCGCGCCCGGGATCTACCGAGTCGACATCGGCAGCTCGTCGCAGCAGTTCGACGACACCGTTGTGTTGAGGCTCGGCCGCGACGACCAGCGTCACGCGCTGAACGGACTGTTCGGGTGGCGGCTGAACGGAGGACGATCAGAGCTGCACGCAGCGCCCTGAGCGTTCAACGAAGACGCTGAAGATTGCGCCCGGCGCCGGCGCGACAGGGTCAGGCGCCGGCCAGCGGCCTGCGCGAGCGGCCCGACAGGACAGCGACCTGTCGAGTCCCCATCAAGGAGTTGTCCGCCACGAGGGGGCCAGTCGTCTGTCGCTGGCTCACGGAGGAGAAGGGGCTGATAGCCGTGCCCTCGGCGGAGTGAGTTCCTACTCCCCGCTTCGGGTTCACCTACCTGCGCTAGTGGGCCCACCAGTCGCGCCGGCCATCGACGTCTTCGCGCGGCGCCTCGCCGAGATTCGGCGCGCCGATGACGAGGATCTCGAGGCCCTCCGGCCCGGCCTCGTAGCCTCGCCACGTACCGGGGGGGACGCGCATCGCGTCCCATTCCTTTAGCTCGACTATCTCGTCGTCGACCTTCATCCGTCCGGTCCCGCGCAGGACCACGTACACCTCCTCCTGCTTCTTGTGCGTGTGGCCGTACGGAAACCGATAGCCGGGCGGGACGCGCTGGTAGCCCAGGCCTGATTTCTCGAGCTCGAGCGCCTCGGTCGCCAAGCGGAACTCCAGGTCCGGCGCGCCATCGAACCGATAGCCGACGTCCTCCAGGTCCTCCTTGAGGTTCCGCAGCGTGAATGGCACGGTCGAATCCTATGGCACCCGTGCTGAGGTCACCTGTAGCGGTCGCGGCGCCCGCGCGGCCCCTCTGCTCCGCGACCGGCAGCGCGGCTCTGCTCAAGGTCGGCGGCAGCCGCCAGAGAGCCTACTGCCCCGTTGCGAGGATCCCACAGCTCGTGCCCGCAAAGATCTCGCTCCGTGGCCCAAGGTCCCATTTTCGCATCGTGGCAATGGAGCGCTGCCGAGATCGATCTCTTTCGCAAGCACAGGTGGCGCAGCACAGGGTACATGAGCGCGATCAGTGCTTGGGGTGAATGAATTTGCCGGCTGCGCGGGGCGCCGGAACGTTGGGTGGGCACGCGGCGGCTCACGGGGACCTCCGCGCGACACCTGAGCGGCTCATGGAACAGTCAGGAGTGCCGCACTCGCCGATGGAATCCTCATGTGGTAGCCGTGTGCGATTGGGATCACGCTGGTGGCTCGCACCGGCCCCGCCGCGACGCCAGTCGTCGTTTGCGCCCCGAACGTCTGACCGGACAGCGTGACACCCCGAGTGGCGGAAGCAGTTGGCGCTAGCAGCCGCTCCAGCACGCCGGCACGGCGGCGCCCGGTTACGACGACGTCAACTGTGTGGGCACGCGCGGTGTCAACGTTGATCAGCAGGACGCGAGTCGGTCCATTCACGGTCTCGGTGGCCCACGCCCTGATTGGATCGCGGGCCCCAGAGACCCGGAGGACACGAGCGCCGGCGGGGGCGGCGCGCGCGAACATGAGTAGTCCGTAGTACTCAGGCTCAACTCGGCCTTCCCAACGTCCGTGTCGCCGAGTGAAAGTGAATAGCTGAGACGGCGCACCTGGATAGGTATGGATATTGACTCCGTCAATGTGGGCCGCGAGATCGGCGAACAGCGCGTCAAGCGCCCAGAGGGCCGTGACGAAGGTCTCACTGACCCCCTTGGCCGTGCCGCACGCGACGGTGTTCATCTCGTCGACGCGCAGTGGAAGGTGACGGGCGTGCGCCACAGCAACGAAAGGCGCCAAGCTGGTGGCGAGCCCCCGGGACGAGCGCCGGGACAGGAGCCGCGCGGCAGTCGGGTACGTAGGCGACATCGGCGAGAGAAAACACTCGGACGTCGGATAGCGGTGTGCGGTGACCATGCCGATCCGGGGCTCGGCCCTGAGCCACGTGGGAAGCGATCCCAGCCAAGTATCGGAGCCACTCGCCGGTCCTGCCAACGGCCACTGGGGCATTGAGTCTGCCATCCACCGGAAGTCGCGGACATACGACCCGAAGTCGTAGCCTCGCCCTCGTCCGGGCACCCTCTGGCCGTCGGCCTGGATGAACCACGCCCACGTATAAAGCTCCGGCTCGTTCCCAAGCTCGAGCGCTCGGACGTGCTGCCGCCCAACTCCGGTGAGGAGTGCTTGACTCTCGGCTGCGGCGATCCTCTGAAGGTCAGCCTCCAGGTTGATGCCGAGAATCAGTTGCGCGTCCAAGGCCTGGGCGAAGGCCTTGATCACCGCGATGCGTCTGGAGTTCAGCGCAAGGGCAACGCCGATCGGGCGCTTAACCCCGTGCACAGGCCACCAGGTACGATCGCTGCTGATTCCTCCGATCCGCACGACGGGTGTCTGTCCAGGCGCCAAATTGCGGATCAACTGCGTGAGCACCGGGTTCGCCGCCGTTGGATCGTGGCCGGCATAACTCCCAATAGCCCAGTATTCGGTAGATAGCCCGAGAAAGCCGCCGGGTACGACCGCTTGCGCGCGGTCGCGGTTGACGCTGATCGTGTAGTCCGTTGGTGCGATTCGCTGGGGCTGCATTGCGGGCGATGGCCGTGCCGCGTTGGCGTCAACTGCCGCATGCATTAACCCGGCGGCGGCTACAGTTGCTATTGCTGCGAGTGCTCTGGGGCTGAGGAGGCGATCGCGCATTTTGAACGGATCATAGTTTCGGCCACCGCGCGTAGGCGATCCCTGCGACTCGCCGAATGCGCAACGTGCGCTGCAGCGCATCGGGTACGCTTCCTGCACTGAGGAGCGCTCCACCGTTGAGCGATGTGTGACCCCGGTCGACCTGCTGGTTGCGTGCGCGTTGCGGCGGAGCGCCTCATCGTCGTTGCGCTGTCGGCGGTCCTAGCCATCGGGGCAAACGCCTGCGGTTCGAAGGGCCCGCGGCGCGACGGCCCCCGTGTGGAGGTAGTCCAGACGAACCATGACCTCTCCGAGCGCTTGAGTCAATTGCCCGACGTCCACTTCGTGGCGCAGACGCCCCGTGCGCTGCCGATCATCACCGTCGATGACACCGTGCGCTACCAGCGTTTCGCCGGCCTGGGCGCCGCAATGACCGACAGTTCGGCCTGGCTCCTCGAGACTCAGCTTTCCGCTCCCGCTCGTACCGCCGTGATCACCTCGCTTTTCGGTACTGCACGACTCGGCCTTCGCTTCGTCCGGGTGCCGATGGCGGCGTCTGATTTCACCGCTCTTGGCCGCCCGTATTCATACGACGACGTGTCACGCGGCCACTCGGACCGGACGCTCGCCCGCTTTTCCGTGGCTCACGACGACGCCTACGTCATTCCAGCCTTGCAGAAGGTCGAGGCGGTTGACCACGCGGTCAAGTTCTTGGCTGAACCGTGGAGCCCACCCGCCTGGATGAAGACAAACGACGCCTTCGACAACTTTGCCGGCGCCGGGCGGCTGCGAAGCGATGCGTACGCGCCCCTCGCTCAGTACTTCGTCAGGTTCATCCGTGACTATGGCGCGCGCGGCATCCAAATTGGAGCGATTACGCCACAGAACGAGCCGGGCCACCCAACTCGATACCCCGGACTCGACCTCTCAGTCACGGATGAGGCGCGGTTCATCGCGGCATATCTCGCGCCGGCACTTCGGCGCGCCGGACTGCATCCCCGAATCTATGCCTTCGACGCGAATTGGTTGTACGGGGACCAGCCTCTCCGATTCGTCCGCAACCGTGCGGCGAGCCAGGTCGCCGGTATCGCCTGGCACTGTTACGCTGGTAACGCCGGAAGGATGGCGGTTCTCCACGGCATTGTGCCCCGGATGGACGAGATCGTCAGCGAATGCTCGACCGGCATCGCTCCCGGACCCACGGCCGCATTGCTCGTTGCCGCGTTCCGCAACTGGGCGAGCGCCGTGATCCTCTGGAACTTGGCCCTCAACCTGCAGGGAGGTCCCGTGCAACCGCCTAACTCCGGATGCGATCGTTGCACGGCCGTGGTCACCGTCGACCAGCGTCGTCATACAGCCAGCTACACCGCCGACTACTTCGCACTCGGGCAGCTCAGCCGCTTCGTCCGTCCCGGCGCCCAGCGGATCGAATCCCCCAACTTCGTGTCCTACAACACGACGCTTCTCACTCGAGGGCCGAACTACGCGACGCCCGGGCTGGACGACGTCGCCTTTGAGAATCCAGACGGGTCCAAGGTCGTGCTCGCGTACAACAACGCCTCACGAGCCATTCGCTTTGCCGTTAGCTGGCGTGGAAAGGCATTCATCTACTCGCTCCCGGCTGGCGCGACGGTGACGTTCGTGTGGCCGTGAGTCGTCGGCTCGCTTTCCGACGGCGCGGTCGGCGTTCACCGGCACGGGTCGGAGTAGTCCGACCGCGGGGCATAGTCAGACCATTCGGCCGGCGAGAGGCCCGTCACCACGAGCTTGCAGACTTGGGATTGAAGGTTGACGTAGTTCCGCGGCAAGACGACGACCGGCCACACCCGAACGACGTGATCCTCGCCGCCGGCGAACAAATGGTCGCCGTTGCTTGAGAACGCAACCGTCGCGATGCGGAGCGAGTTACCCCCTCCGACCGGCTGGCCGAGCTGCGCGCGAGAGGCGACGTCCCAAAGGCGGACTGAGCCATCCTGACTCCCAGATGCCAGAGTGCTGCCGTCCGGGCTGAATGCGACGCTCCACACATAGTCATGGTGACCGGTGAGTGGCTGACCCACCTGCCCGGTTTCGGACCCAGTGGCGAACACATTCCACAAACGGACGGTGTCGTCTGCGCTGCCGGAGGCGAGGCGGCGTCCATCCGGGCTGAAGGCGACGCTGAAAATAGCATCGCTGTCACCGGCAAACTGCCGAATCTGTTTACCCGTTCTGAGGTTCCAGAGCCGGATTAGCCGATCATCACCGGCGGAAGCGAGCAGAGTGCCGTCTGGGCTGAACGCGACGCTGAACACTTTTCCGGCGCGTGGGTTCAGCGTCGAGAGGGACCGACGATGGACGAGGTCCCAGAGATAGATGACTCCGCCGTCGCCGGCATAAGCCAGCAGGTGGGCATCGCGACTCAGCGCAACCGTCTGCACGGGAAGGCCGGGACCTTGCAGTCGCGCGACAAAGGTCTGCGTACCGCTAGAAAGGTTCCACTCTCGTATCGACCCGCGCCCGCCATTGGGATCGATCGCGCCGGCGACAAGCGTCGTCGCGCGCGAATCGACGGCCACGGCCTTCACGTCGCCGGCGTTGGGCAAGGCGACTCCTGGTGAGCGAAGGGCGGTGATGGGCCATGACCGAATGCCGAACGGCCCCCCCGCGAACAGGCGGGACGCGTCGCGGGCTATCGCCAAGCTCGCGACGTACTGCGGACGCGGGACTGTGATGCCCGCCTCCGCACTTGGTGGATAGCCCCACAGCCTGACGGTTCGATCGGTGCTCCCAGATGCGAGCATGTCTCGAGCGGTGAACGCAACGCTGGTGACTAGGCCGGTGTGGCCAACCAGCGGCGCCCCAGGCGTTACGCCTGTGCCGACGTTCCAGACGAGGACGCTGTCGTCGGACATTGCGGTCGCGAGAGTGTGGCCATCCGGGCTGAGCGCCAGCTGATTAATCGCGCCCGCCGCCCCGGATGGGTACGAGTCAATGCCTCCACCAGGCAGGCGCCAGATCCTGACCTGGCGGTCTTGCCCGCCGGCTGCCAGTTCATCGTTGGTGAGAAAGGCGGCCGCGTAGAACTGCTCGTGCGGCACGAGCGCAGGGCCACGGAGGAGCCGCCCTGTAGCGGGATCGAGTAGCGCGAGCGAACCGTCGCCGCCTGCCCACCCAAGGACACGGGAGTCCGGGCTGAAGGCCACTGCCCGGACTGCTGAAGTGTTCGGGGGCTGGATGGGCGGACCGACAGGTAGACCGCCGGCCAGCTTGACGAGGCGTACCCCTGACCCGAGTGAGGCGGCAGCGAGCCGCTGGCCATCTCGGCTAATGGCCAAGCTGATGATCGGTCCCGACCCGAGGTTGAGCTTCGGGACGGCCGTCGTTCCGGTGGCGAGAGACCAAAAACGAACGGTTCCGGCTTGATCGCCCGCCACCAGCTCGCGGCCGTCGGGGCTGAACGCCACGCTGAATGCGCCGCCCGATGCCACTTTGAGCGGGTTTCCCGTCTGCTTGCCGCTGTGTGGATTCCACAGATGGACTGTGCCGTCGGCACTCGCAGATGCAAGCAGCTGCCGCGTCGGGTCGAAGGCGACGCTGGTGACGGAGTTCTCGAAGCCGTGCAGAATGCGCTCTGCACCGGAGAGAACGGCGGCTTCGAGCGCCGAACTCATGCTGGCCCGAACGGCAGCGAGCTGTGGATTCCGATGGTACGCGGCCAGCGCCACGATCAGCGAGACATCGGGCCGCGTTCCAAGCAGCGTCTCGGCGGTGGAGGCGAGGCCGAGATCGGTTGCCCGGGCGCTGGCCACCTGCGCTCGATGCTGCGCCGCCTGCGCATCCCGCTTCGCCGCGAGAGCCTCGAGGAGCAAGAACACTACCACCGCGATGCCAACGAGGCACACACCCGCGGCCACTGCAAATTTCTCGAGTTGCCGACGCTGGCGGATCCTCTCCTGCTTGCGTTGCCACCGCGAGCACCAGTCGAGGATCGGTGTGGCAAGTGCGTCGTGGTAGATCTCGTACCGGCGTTCTGCGGCGGGGCGCAGAATCCGGAGCCGTCCACCCGAGAGCGTGTTCAGGATCGCCCCGACCTCGTCCTCCGGGGCTCTTGCGTAACGGGCCAGATCAGCCGCACTCTGGGCGATCTTGGTCCCCGACGGCGTCACGAGGTAGTCGAGCATCCTTGCCGCTGTGTCTTGCTGAGGCATCGAGAGGTTAGCCATCGCCGCGTCGAGGTGGGCGCGAACGATTGCCTTCGTCTGACCTAGGTCCTCGAATGTCTCCAGACGCAGAACCTGCGATCCCTGCCGCAGCTCTTCATCCCAGAGGCGCGTTAGCACGAGCTGGAGATAGGGTGCTTCGATCGTCCGGGCCGTATTCTCGTCAGCGAGCGCCACGACTCCGGTTCCGCCGCGGCCCACGATCACACGATCGCTCTGCACGTCTGTGAGAATGGCCTCGACGAGATCGTCGGCCACGCGATAGCGGGTACGCGCGCGCGCGTTGTACTCGCTCAGCGGCTCGCTAATCGCTGCTCGTGCTTCGTCCCGGCTGAGAGGACCGATGCGAAGGTAGTTGTCGAACAAGTTGGGCAGTTTGACCTTGAACCGATCGAGCTCGGCCATCGCGTCTTCGCGGATGGAAACCAGGAAATGCGCCTGGAGATCCTGACGGTTGATAGCCGTCACAAGCGCTGACTCAAATCCTGAGTCTGGCTCGGCGCGAGGGTGATAGAGGAAATACTCCTCGAACTGATCGAGGATTACGAAGAGCCTCCCGCCCGCGCGGCAAGCCGATCGCTTGAGCGCGACCAATAGGCCGCTATCGTCGAGGCATCCGACCGACGGCAGCCCACCCGGTCCTCCGTCGGAGCCGCTCGCGACGTTGTAGAGCGATACATCTGATGCCTCTTCGGTATCCGGTAGGTCCTCCGGATAGTCCGCAACTGCCTCGTCGACGCATCGAATGAGCTGGCCCAGGGGATCCTCTCGCCAGTCATACACGATGGCGACAGCATGGCCAGCAACGCCGGTCCGCTGCAGGCGCCGGCGCGCTCGCCGCCGCAATTCGTGGACGACAGCCGCACGCAGCACCGAGCTCTTGCCCACCCCGCTGGCGCCATAGAGAAGGGTCAGTCGGTACGCCCGAAGATTGTCAATGATGATCTCCCGCCATTCCTCGCGACCGAAGAAGAAAGCAGCGTCCTCTTCGCCATAGGGCTCGAGACCCTGAAACGGCGAGCGCACATCGGGAACCAATTCCCTCTCCGCCGCGACCAGCGTCACGCCGGGGGCACCTCCCCGTCGCGCGTAAGGGCGAGGCGCCGGACCGCAGAGACGTACTCGGCTATATCGACATCGAGAATCTTGATGTGGCGGTTGTCCCACATCGTCTTTTCCAGCTGCGACGGATTGCGCTGAATGGCCCAGGACGTGAAAGGTTGCTGGAAATTGGTCGCGCCCCAGATGCGTTGGAGAATTACGCGCAGGTTCCAGTCGGCCAGGCTGTAACCGAGAAACAGGAAATGACTCTCTTTCATTGGGCCCATCAGCGCCGCCGGTATGAAGTTGGCGATGTTGCTCCTGGCGAGGTAGTTGATGTAGTTGTCTTCCGTGATGACATAGCTGTCGCGGTCCGAGTCCTGGCGATCGATCGCGCCATGGATCTTGAGGATTGCCGTGCGTTCCTTCAGCGACAGCCCGCGATCGGTGCTGGGGTCGTAGATGAGGCGTGGCTCGCCCCCGGGTGGCCGGTGAATGAATTTGCCGAAATTCTCTCCCTGGGCCACGTAGGTAACGAGGTCGTACTCCTCGCTAGCGGCGGTGAATGCCTGTTCCAGCGCGTCATCGTAATTCGTGGTGACGATGAGCTGAAAGGATGCGTCCTCCTCCCCCTCCTCGCGCCAGCGCCGGACGGCCGCTGGGATGTCCGCGAGCAGACGGTGCAATGCATTGGGTTGATACTGCTTGTTGAAGGCGCGCCGAAGAGCGCGGTAAAGGGCGTCCCCACCCACAAGCGAATCGATGTACTGCGAGACGCGAATGAGCTCGGGCGAGCTTCCAGTGGGATCGAAGTAGAGGTCGTTGAGGTATTTCGCGAGCTCGACGCCGTCCGGGAGGTAACTGTCTTTGAGCCAGTCGACGCCCTCCGGACGCCCGCAGAGGTTCGCGCCGGCTCCGAGGAAGGGGATGATCTTTCCTTCTCGGAGTTCTCGGCGGACAATCCGACAATGGCTCCTGAGCTCGTCGCTGACGGTTTCGGAGGTCACCTTTTGCCCCTGTTTACTACCTTTGATCAGGTTTGGCGCGTCGCCAGCGTGCTGCTTTGTCGCGCCGTTTTGTGCGTCTGTCGCGGAAGATACCTCTCAGCGTCCTCGTCCGGCAACGGTGTTCCCGATGCCCGGCTACCAGGGAGCCGGTGAGTCCGTCGTCGGACTCCTAGAGCGATGGCCAGAGACGGGGTTCGGCGGTAGGCTGTCGCGGCTGCGCGAGCCCGGAGGTCAAGTTCCTTGCACCGGAAATCGCTCGTGCGGACGAATCTCGGGACAGTCCAGGCCAGTGTCTACAGCGATCGTCGTGGCGGCCATCTCCGGAGGAGTGTCCCTGGTCGCCGCCAGCCTGTCGTACGCGAACGCTCGTAGGGTGGCGATTCTGAACGACCAACTCGAGGAGCAACGGCGCGCACGCTCGAAGCAGGAGCAGGCAGCCGAGGTACGCGCGCGGTACAGAGATCCGCTGCTGGGGGTCGTATTTGACCTTCAGAGTCGGCTTTACAACATCGTCGCGAAGCGCTTTCTCAGGCGATACCTGACTGCCGACGATACCCAGGCCCGGTCATATGCGATCGAGAGCACTCTGTACGTGCTGGCTGAGTACCTCGGATGGGTCGAGATCCTCCGCCGCGAGGTCCAGTTCCTCGACCTCGGCGACGAAGGCGCCAACCGCGGTTGGATAAACGCGTTCGAGAGGGTAAGGGACACCCTTGCGCGGGATGACCTTGATCCGGTCCTGCGTATCTTCCGCGGTGAACAGCGCGCGATCGGAGAGGTCATGACTCTTGCGGTCGCGGATTCGGGAGCGGTGCGGCGACTTGAGAGCATGGGCTACGCGACATTTGTGACGCGGCTCGGGCAGGCAGAGTTTTCGCGATGGTTCGAGCAACTCACCCGCGACGTTGAGCTTCTGGGCCAGGATCCGGACGCCCACGCCGAGCGCCCGATCCTCCTTCAGAACGCGCTTGTCGACGTGCTTGACGTCCTCGATCCAGGCTACAGCCGCTTTGCGGCTGAGCGGCGCACCCGCTTGCCGATGCCCGACACCGGCATCGGGCGAACATGACGCGCAGAGTGTCGGTCGGTGGTCGCCTCGACAAGACACGAGGCCGGCCGCGGTCGGGTAGCTGGACAGGCGAATCGTCCTCGGAGAAATGCAGTTTGAGGTCGTAAGCCTCGAGGAGTTTGCGGCGCTCGAAGCGCGCTCAATACTTACGCTACCCCGGATAGCCCGGACTCCCAATGGCGAACCATGTTCCCGTAGAGCCCCGGCGGGCCCAGCTCATCGTCGTCGGAGATGGGGGTGAGCCGGCCCCCCTCCATCAGCAGGACGCGCCGGGCCCGGCGGGCCGAGCTCAGGCGGTGCGCGATGACGACGAGGGTCCCGCCGCGGCGCGAAAACGCCTCTTCCACCACCGCCTCTGTGGCCAGGTCGAGGTGCGATGTGGCTTCGTC
>JAFAZZ010000496.1 GCA_019239375.1 Solirubrobacterales bacterium
GCGATCCGGGCTAGGTGGGGGTGGGGGTGTGGGGGGGTGGGATGGCTAGGTGGTGGGCGGCGGCGGCGGCGGCGGCGCGGTTGGGGACCGAGAGTTTGGTCAGGATGCGGGAGACGTGGACGCTGGCGGTCTTGTTGCTGATGAATAGTTGGGTGGCGATTTCGCGGTTGGTTAGTCCGCCGGCGAGTAGGGCGAGAACTTCGAGTTCGCGGGGGGTGAGCTCGAGCCGCGCTAGGGCGGCGTTGGGCGCCGGGCCGGGAGGAGGCGGCTGACCGAGGTCGATGCGGGCGCGGCGGGCGAGCGTCTCGAGTTCGCCGCGCAGCGGCCGGGCGTCTAGTTTTTCAGCGATCGCGTGGGCCTCGCGCGCGAGCGTCACCGCGGCCGTGCGATCGCCGCTTGAGGCGAGTAGCGCCTCGGCTTCTCGCCAGCGGGCGTAGGCGGCGTGGTAAGGGTCCTGGCAGGTCTCCCAGAGCCGTCGGGCCTCGGCCCACAGGGCGGGGTCTCCCGCGCCCCCGATCCGGGATGCGTGAGCGGCGCAGACCGCCCGGCTTGCCCGCACGAGAGGCGGGACCACGCCGCTCATGCGCGCGATCAGCCGGTCGAGCCGCTCGAGCAGCCTGTGTGCCGTGGCGGTCTGCTGGCGGAAGGTCGGCTGGTCAGCCGGGGAGCGAGCGACGAGGTCGGCACAGGCCCGCGCGCCGATCTCATAAAGCCTCGCGGTGAGGAACACGTGCTCACGCTCGCCCACCCGCTCCAGACAGTCCGACACGATTTGGGCGGCCGACTGCGGACGGCCCGCCCAGAGCTCGAGCGAGGCCCGAGCCGCGGCCGCTGGCCCACGCGTCATCGAGCCAAGCGCGCGGGGGATCTGCTCCTCGGCCTGATCGAGCGCCCGCGCCGCGGCCTCGAAGTCCCCGCGCTCGGCCCGCAGGTACCCAACCGATCTGTACGCCATGCCCGCGCTCAACCCAGTGGGAGAGTGATCAATCACCTCCTCCATCAGCTGCTCGGCTTCGCGCCAGCGCCCGACCTGCACCAAGCGATCGGCCAGTTCGGCGCGAAGCACATCGCCCCATTGACGCTCAACCCCGAACTCGCGCGCGCAGGCGATGCCTTCCCGGGCCATCGCGATCGACTCCTCAACCCGGCCCGCCTCGTGCAGAGCCGCGCTGCCGTTGACATAGCTGCGATGGAGCTCGTCGGTCAGGCGCAGGCGACGGGCGATCGCGCGCGCCCGTCCGGCCGCCTCCACGGCTGGCTCGGCCTCGCCGACCGCGCTGAGATTCCCGGCCATCGTGATGAGCACGTGCGCCTCGACGGCCTCAGCCCCCACCGAGCGAGCGATCGCCAGCGCCTCCTCGCAGCGCGAGTTCGATTCCGCCGTGCGATCGCACAGCATCAGCGCCTGCCCCTCCGCGGCCAAGACCAGCGCAAGCTCCTGCGAGGGCGGATCGTGGGGCATCAGCTCCACAGCACGCTGATACGCGGGCAGCGCGTCCTCGTCGCGCCCGGCACTCCACAGGTAGCGGCCCAGGCGCTCGTAAGCCAGCGCCGCCCCGACCGGATCCTCGCGCTCATCGATCCGCGCCAACAGGTCACCCACCAGACCGATCGCTCGCCCTTCCTCGCCGGCCATCAACGCCGCGTCAGCCGCCCGCCGCAGCACCTCGAGCCGCTCGAGCGGCAACTCGCCCGGCGCCGGAGCCACCCGATCCCAGATCTCAAGCGCGAGCTCGTAGTACCGGAGCGCCTCGCCCACGGCATACAGCGCTTCGGCCGCGGCCCCAGCGCTGAGCAACGCAGCCAGCGCCTCCGGCAGCTCACCCGCCGCATACCAGTGACCGGCCAGCTCCGCCGCGCCCGCGGCCTTCGCCCCGCCCAGCAGGGCTCGGGCGCTCAGCGTCCGAGCGAGCCGCAGATGCAGGTTGCGCCGCTCGCCGGGCAACAAGTCCGAATAGATCGCCTCTCTGAGCAGCGCATGACGAAACGAGTACCCCGCCGTCGAGACCTCAGGAGCGAGCAGGTAGCTCTCAACCGCCTCGCGCAGCGCGCCATTAAGATCATCCTCGGAGAGCTCGGCGACCGCCGCGAGCAAACCGTGATCGACCGTCCGGCCCGCGACCGCCGCGATCCGCAGCACGTCGCGGAGAACCGTCGAGTGCGACTCGACGCGAGCGAGCAGAGTGTCGCGCAGGGAATCAGGCAACGGTTCGCCGGGCTCGCGTGATGACGCCAGCAGCTCCTCGGTGAAAAACGGGTTGCCCTCCGAGCGCTCCCACACCCGGTCAACCAGCCGCGCGGGCGGCGCTCCGCCGAGAATCGCCGCGACCTGCTCGCGGACCTCGGCGCGGGTAAACGGCCCCAGCTCGACCCTGATCGCCCGGCCGCTGCGCTCCAGCTCCAGCATGCAATGACGCAACGGATGGCCGCGGCGCAGCTCATCACTGCGGTAGGTAACGATCAGCGCGATCGGCTCACGCCGCGCCGCACTAATCAGGAACGAGAAGAAGTCGCACGTCGATCGATCAGCCCACTGAAAATCCTCCACCACGAACACCAACGGGCCCGCTCGCGCCGCCGAAGCAAACACCGCCAGCAACTGCTCGAACAAACGCGCCTGCGACCCCTCCCCCGCCAGCCCACCAAGCACACCAGGGCCGCCGGAGGGCAGCTCAGGCAGCAAAACCGACAACTCCTCACGCACCGAACCCAACAGCACCTCAAGCCCCGTCCCCTCCCGCTGAGCCACCAGCGAGCGCAGCGCCCCAACCACCGGCGCGTAGGGAAGCCCCCCACCGCCCAACGGCAAACACTCCCCCACCACAACCGTCATCCCGTCGCGCTCAGCCCGCCCGGCGAGCTCACCGATCAGCCGGCTCTTACCGATCCCCGCCTCCCCGCCCACGAACACCACCGAGCCCAACCCCTCGCGCGTCCGCGCCAGCGCCCCCTCCAACACCAACAGCTCCTCGAGACGATCAACAAACCGCGGACTCGAGACGCAGCCACCGACACGAGCCAGGACCCCGTCCTCCCCCAACGCCGAACACAAACGGTCATCCCGCAGGCTAACCGTCGACATCAGACACGCCCCCGCCCGCCGCGGAACCGCACACACCCAGCTTGGACGCCTCCACCCACCGCCCCCCAACAAGCCCGATGAACGCCCAGCTCAACCACAGAACCGCCACGCAACACAGCACCAAACACACAAAACCTCATATGAACTCCCAATCGGACCGACACTCCAAAACACCCACACAAACCCGAGACGATCGCCGCCCCGAGGTGCCTACATCTCGCCAGACGCAATTCGCCTCGCCGCTATTCCATCCCCGGCGAACAATTCATGAGCCCGTTGCGCCGCTCCACCCGCCGTAACTGTGCGGCATCCGCCGGAACTGCTGCAGGATGGGGCGCCACGTTAAGCTGGGCACGGAGGCAACGCTCCTCGCGCCCACATCTCCCGAGCGGCTACGGCCGCGGCCAACTGGGTCTGGGAACGCATCCGCGCAGCGCGCTGGCAGACGGGGCAGGTCCCCACGTGGCGAACGTGGCCGCACGGCTTCGTCCCCGGATGCGCCGTAGCTTCACCACCAATTGGTGAAACTGTCGACCTCACCATCGAAATCTCCTCTCTACTGGTAATACGCCGCGGGGGCGATCACCCGCTTGCGCCGCCTGTCGCAGCCGTGAAGTCTGCCCCGCCGTCAGCGCGCCCGCATCAGGGCTCGCCCTGATCTAGACCCTGAAATCACCAGGCCGCAGGCTGCCTCGCGCACGTTTAGCGCCGCGGTGACGCTCACCTGCGCCAGCGCGGCGCGCAGAGTGTGGCTCGAAGACCCGCCGCGCGAACCAATGCTAGGGAAGATCCTCCTCGAGGAGCTGACCGTGCACGCCACGGGGCTAAGCCGCGGCAAGCGACGGAAACAGGAAACCGGGATCGTCCGTCCTCGTATCTCAACTCTGCCGCGATCTGGCCCAGTGCGCCGGCGGAGGCGGCGCATGAGCGTGCCCTCCTCCGAGCCGGACAGCGCGCCGCGTCGCGGTAGATCAGGCCGATGATGTCGACTGCAACCTTTTCCCCTCGGGTACTTGACAGCTTACCTATTAGAAGGTAGGTTCCGTCTCTGTCTACCTACTAGTAGGTAGACAAACCCCGGGACTGATCGTGGTCGAGTCGGCTCCCGGATTCAGCACAGGCGGGCCATGCGCACCACTACCACGTTTGATCTGCATCGCGTCACCCGGCCGCCCGGGGCGCGCGACGGCTGCGCCCAGCTGTCGATCGACGACGCCGACGCCGTTCTCACAATCGCGTCCTCACTCGGGGCGCGCGATGAAGAAGCACGTGGTGATCGCCGGGGCGGGCCTTCGCGGGCCTGGAGTTGGCGGCACACCTGCCCGAATCACTCACTGACTTGTTTCACGACGCGCTGATCGAAGAAATGACGCGTTCCATTTCGGGTTCTCCAAGCTGGACGTGCTGCTCGGCCGGCAAGCCGCGGACGACGTGCTTAGCACTATCGCGACATCGCCAAGGAGGGGTCGAGTCCCGCCGGGAACGGTCAGGGCGATCGACCCGCTGCGGCGGTGTATTTATCTCGTCCCTCTCTTCTCTGTTGAGGGGGTGCTCATGCGTCGCGAGCTTGTTGGCCCGGATGTTGACGTCTCGGGTTTGTGGGAGCCGTCCGCGTACGGGTGACCAGGCTCAGGCGTATCGGTTTTTCCCGAGGAGCTCTTGCGCGTCCGTGGCGAGGCCGGACATGCCTAGTTGGTGTGCGGTCGCGAGTGCAGCTTCGAGCAGTGTTGCCGCGTGTTCTTCATCGGTTGG
>JAFAZZ010000508.1 GCA_019239375.1 Solirubrobacterales bacterium
CGCGGCGTTCTTTCTGGCGGTGGTGGCGGTGGGCCTGGTCCCGGCGCCCACGCGTGCGGGCGAGGGCGTCCGCAAGAACGAGGAGAAGACGCTCCAGGCGAGCGTGGACCAGCGGCCCGTCGGTACCGACCGGGCGAGAGACGACCGCGAGGCCGAACCCGCATCGCTAGGCAAAGCGACCGTATCCGGTTAGCGCGTCGCAGCCCGCTCCGCGGCGTCGGAATCGGGATTGAGCACGTGCATCGTGAGCTGCGCGTACAGGCCGATCGCGGCCGCGGCACGTGCAGCATCGCGCCGAGTTTCGGCGACCGGGCCCCCGATCCGCGCCGCTGCGGTCATAGGCGCTCGGTAATCGTGAAGCGCGACGGACGTCGCCATTGGAATTTGGAAGCTTGGTTAGCGTTCCACGGCGCAACAACGTGCCTCTCGCCGAGGGCCGGGCCGCCTCGTGACGCCCCCGAATTCGTTCCCGAAGGGCCTGGTGAAGGCCGAACCGGCGGGCCGACACTGCCTCCTGTTTCCGAATCCCGCGGTGAGCCGGTTCGCCGCGTGGCGCTGAGCGGGAGCGGCGCTGACGGTCGTCCCGGTCGTTCGAGCTTGCTGCCCCGCATGAGCCGATACCTGGCCGCGAATATGCTTGTCGGGCATGGTTGAGCGGAGCTCGCCGCCCTCAGAGGCACAGGATCCAGGCCCGCAGGCATGGTGCGTCTGCGGCGAGAAGGTCACGATCGCCGACGCGCGGGAGGTGACGCTGCCCAACGGTCGTCCCGGTTGGGAGGGCTACTGCCCTGCGTGTGGCGGGTCTCTGTTCGCTGCTCGCCGCAAACCGGCGGGCAGCTGATGCACCGGAGCTGAGGCCGCGGGTTGTTTGGCCGGCGCAGCGCTACGCTGCGGGCGTGGACGCCTGCCTCGTAGTGGCGAGCGAGCTCGACCAACGGCGGTACGTCGAGAGGTCAGTTCGGAGGCCGGGGTGAGCTGGATCCTCGACTCGGGCGGTATCGCCAGAAGCCCGAAGAACGGTCGGCCGTGGCGGTCCCCCGTGCTAGGGAACCGCGGGTTGGTCTGCAGGTTCGGCGGACCGTGTGCGCATCTCTCAACGTGCTCGACGGCGTTGCTGGTGATCGCAGTTGTGTCAGCGGCAAGGGCCCGCTCGCCTTCGACCCCGGGCGGGCGGGCTCAGAACATGCTGCTGGCCGCCGGGAACGAGGGGGTCGTCTCTTGTCCGAACGGAATCGCGAGCCCGGATAGCCTGGCCGGGCCATTCGGGACGCGAGGCGGATGAGCCGGTACAGCTCGTGCTCTCGTTCGGCTATCCGGCGCGCGCGGGATCCGGAAGCGCTCCCACTTGGGGGGTGGTTACGCCGGGCGGACCGCGGGCTCGAGGTGGTCGCGCGGCACCTGTAGGGGCGCTCGTGCCGGCGACGGGCCGGTACGCGGTCCAGGGCGTGCAGGTGCGCGCCGGACTTGAGCTCTGGCCAAGCCGCACCGGGACGCGGCTGGTGGTCGAGGACGACCAAAGCCAGCCCGCGCGCGTCGCGCGCCTGCACGCGGAGCTCGTCGAGCGGGGATGCCAGTTCGTGCTCGGGCCCTACGGCAGCGACTCGGCGCGCGCGCTCGCGGCGGCCCGGCCCCGCGCGGTCATCTGGAACCACGGCGCGGCCGCGGACGACATCCAGCGCCTCCCCGGCGTGGTTCGGTGCCGTCCCCGGCCAGCCGCTACCTGGTCGCGCTCGCGCGGGCGGTCGCCGCGCTCCGGCCCGGGTCCACGATCGCCCTGGTGATCGCGACCGGTCGCTTCGCCGGTTTCGCTCGGGAAGGGCTCGAGCGGGCAGCGGAAGCGCTCCTCGGCATCCTCGCCCGCTTCCTTCCGCGACCCGCCGGCTGCCGTCGCCGCCGCCGGGGCGGATGCGATCCTGGCCTGTGGGCCCGTCGCAGCCAAAGTCATGCTCTTCCGCGCGCTGGCCCGCCTGGCCCCCAGCACGCTCCGGGGCGGCATCTCGCCCGGCCTCGCCGCCTTTCCCGCCCTGCTGGGCGCCGACCCGGAGGGACTGCTCGCGCCCGTGCAATGGCACCCGCACACCCGTACGTCGCCGGAGCTCGGGCCAAGCACGGCGGAGCTGGTGGCGGACGCCGGTGCGAGCGCCCTCGGCGAGCTCGATTACGTCGCCGCCCAGGCCTATGCCGCCGCGCTCATCGCCGGCCGCTGCCTCGAGCTCGGCCCGGACGACCCCCTGGGCGCGGCCCGGCGCCTCCGCGCGACGACCTTCTTCGGGGCCTTCGAGCTCGATCCGGCCACCGGCCTCCAGCGCGGCCACCGCCTGACCGTCGTGCGCTGGGGCCGAACGCGCCAAGAGCTCCTGCTCGCCGACGCCACTTGAGCGAGGCGCGTCCCTCCTATCGCCACCGGCCGCCGGCTTTGGCCAAGTCACGCATGTGCGTGACGCTGCAGAAGCCGTCGGGGATACGGTGCCCGCCACGATGGTGCACCAGTAGGACGTACGCGTCGCCGAGCCGTGTGACGCAATGCGAGCAGCCCGAAGGCGGTGTTTCGGTGTTGGGGCGGCTCGCTCACCCCGCCGGCCCCCCAGTACGCCTGGATCGCCCACGGGATGATGTGCTCGAGCCGGCAAAAGACGGCGCGACGCCCGCCCGCCAGCTCGTAGGCGCGAAAGAGTCGTCAGGGCCGACGTCGTCCCCGCACCAGGTGCCCGGGGCGCTGCTGATTGCGGGGATCGGCTCGCGGATGGTGTTCGCATTCGCCCTATCGCACGGCGTGCACCATGCGGTCGCCAGCTTCAGCATCGCCCACCAGATCGGCGCGGCCGCCTGGCCGGTGGCGCTGGTGATGATGGCGCTTCTCGAGGTCTCAACCCGGATCGCGATCGTCCAGCTCCGTGGCCGCCACGCGATCCAGTCCAGCGTCGCGATCCCGCCGCGTCATGACCAGCGACCTTCCCACGTCACACTCTCCCCGGCCCGCCCCTGGCGGGCCGGTTCGCGTTCTAATCGTCCCCACCGCGGTGACCGAATCAGAGCTAGGCTCAGGGCTGGATAGCGACGGGTTACTGAGGCTCGGGCGCGGGCTCGGGAGCGCCTGCATCGCCAGCGACGGTCGCTCCGTCCGCTCGGCTGGGCGGTGATCCTCGTGGTGGTGCTCGGCAGCCCCAACAGCCAACCGGTGCCTGGACTGCACGGCAAGGGGCTGGCGGTGACGCTCGCGGTGCGTGCGTTCGGCGCGGCGCTGTTGACCGCGATCCGCGACAGCTTTCCCGAGCGCGGCATCGGGCTGCAGGCGGCCGTGATCGCGGTGATGGGCGCCGCCGGTGTCGCGGTCGCCGGGCGTCAGCTCAAGGGAGCCACCGGCGTCGCGGCCGGCGTAGCGGCGTTCTTGGCGCTCACTCGGCTGCCAGTAAGGCTGGCGTTGCGCTGGCGGTGCGGTGACAGTCGGGACTCGCTGTCGTCATGGCGATCGCCGGGAGCTCGTCGGCGGCTGTCGCGGCGGAGGTGCTGGTGACGGTACTGCTGGGGGTGGTGGCGCAGTTCCGTGGTGGCGCAGTTCCTGAAGCGGTCTCGGGAGAGCCAGGACCAGATCCAGCTGCTGAGGGCCGAGCTTGAGGATGCGCGCGATGAGCAGGCCCGCGCGGGGGCGATCGCCGAGCGCGGACGGACCGCGGTCGGCGAGCTTGCGCGGCCCCTGCAGCTGGATCGCGCAGCTTGGCCTTCGTGCTGTCCGCCTCGAGCCCGCAGATCCAGGCCCCGGACGAGGACACAACGGGTGGCGGGCCACTGGCGCGTCGGCGAGCATTGCCCCTCGCGATCGGCTCGATCGCGCGACTGGACACCGGCAGCCTCGGCGCAGTCACGGCGTGAGGCCGCCGAGGATGGTCTGACGGCCCCATAAAAACAGTCTAAGCGGGACTATCGAGCGCATAGACTTGTCGCACCCGCGACCCCAACGGGAGGAATCGAGTTGTCCTATCGTCGGCAACCGCACGCTTCTCCGAGGCAGATGAGCAATCCCCAGTCGCCTCGATGCACGCATAGCGCGCTCGGCCGCACAGCCCGGGTACGGCGATGGTGACCCCGATCACCGGCGACGGCGACGCGCTGCTCGGCGAGCTCACAGGCTCGGGCCATGCGAGCTATACCAGCACCCGGCGGGTCTTTCGCATCATCGATCGGGTCAGCACCGGTGGCGAGCAACTCACGGTGAAGGCGCTCGCCCACGACCTCGGGATCAGCGTGTCGACGTGCTACCACCTGATCGGGATGCTCATCGACGAGGGCTACGTCGAGAAGCTCCCCCACCACTCGGGCTATCGGTTGGGCCCGACCGTCAGCGTGCTGTTCGAGCGCTCGCGGCGATCGGGAAGCCCCGCGGTCGTCGAGCCGGTCCTCCGCGACCTGGCGCGAATCTCCGACCGCACGTCCTACTACGCCGTGCTGGCCAGTAATGACGATGTCATCGTTACGCATGTCCACTCGCCGCCCGACTCCCCTCCCCTCGGTGTGCCGCAAGGATTCCGCGGCCCCTCCCATGCGCTCGCGCTCGGCAAGGTGCTGATCGCTGCCGGGGGCAGCGCCGGGATCAACCGGTACATCGAGCAGCACGAGTTGCGACCGTTCACCCGCCGGACGATCACCGACCCTGGGAAGCTTGAGCCTCACCTCAAGGAGGTCAGAACGCGCGGCTACGCCACCGACTTCGAAGAGTTTGCGACGAACCTCTGCTGCGTGGCGGTGCCGGTCAGCTACGAGAGCGGGACAGTTGCCGGCGCGGTCGGACTGGCCACGACGGCGACCACGCCGGCGGATGACCTCAGGCGGCTGATCCGGCTGACTCGTCGCGCGGCTGAGCAGATCTCCACGGCGCTGCGCGGCCAGAGCCGCACGCCGACGTTCGAAGGCCTGTTCTGAGCGGAGCGAACCGCGCGCTCGAGGCGCCGGGAACCCGGCCTGGTCAGGGCGCCGGCAACGCGGGCCCGGTCAGGGCGCCGGCGACCCGGCAGGCGACGACGGTCGTGCCAGTCCTTCGGCGAGGTCCCCGAAGCCCGGCGCGATGACGGCGCCCGGCTGCGCCACGAGCTCCTCGGCGATTAGCGCCTCGGTGGTCAGGAGCAGCGCAGCGATCGAGACGGCGTTTTGAAGCGCCGAGCGCGTGACTTTGGCGGCGTCGATGATCCCGACCGGGATCATTTCGCCGTACTCCCCGCTCAGGGCGTTCAGGCCCCACCCGGGTTGCAGCGTGCGTACGCGCTCGACCACGGCTGACCCATCGTGTCCGGCGTTGCTGGCGATCCAGTGAAGCGGCTCCGACAGCGCGGCCCGCACGATCTCCGCCCCTAGCACCTGCTCGCTCAGGCTCCCGTTGGTCCGGTCGAGCACGTGCTCGGCGTTGACCAGCGCGACGCCGCCGCCCGGCAGGATCCCCTCCTCGACCGCCGCGCGTGTCGCCGCGAGCGCCCCCTCGGTGCGGCGCTGCTTCTCCTTGAGCTCGACGCGCGTCGCCGCTCCGACGTGGATTACCGCGACCTTGCCGGCCAGCCGAGCGAGGCGCTCCTGGAGGTGCTCACGGTCGCGTTCGTTTTCGGCGCGAGACAGCTCGGCGTGGATCTGGGCGATCCGCGCGTTGACCCCCTCCGGGTCTCCGCCGCCCCCGAGGATCGTGGTCGACTCCTCCGTGACGACCAGCTTGCGCGCGCGACCGAGCCGCTCCAGGCTCGTGTTCTCGAGCTTCATCCCGCTGTCCTTGGCGATCACCTCCGCGCCCGTCAGCGCGGCGATGTCTTGAAGGTTGTTGAGCCGGCGATGCCCGAACCCCGGGGCCCTGACGGCGACCGACTGAAACGTCCCGTGCCGGGCGTTGGTGACCAGCATCCCGAGCGCCGGCCCGTCAACGTTCTCGCCCACGACCACGAGTGGCCGCTGTGCGCGCATCACCTGCTCGAGGACGGGCATCAGCAGCTGGACCTGGGAGATGGGCAGGTTGGTGAGGAGGATGAGGGGATCCTCGAACACCACCTCCATGCGCTCAGAGTCAGTGATGAAGTAGGGCGAGATGTAGCCGTAGTCCCACTGGAGCCCTTCGACGAACTCGAGGTCGAGTCCGAGCGCCGGCGACTCCTCGACGGTGATCACGCCGTCCAGGCCGACGCTGTCGAGCGCATCTCCGATCATCGTCCCGATCTCGGCATCGTTGTTGGCGGCGATCGCCGCGACGTACGCGAGCTCCTCCTTGGAGCTCACGGGTCGGGCCATGCGTGCAAGCTCATCGAGCACACGGCCCGAAGCGTCCTCGATGCCGCGGCGCAGGAGCATCGGGTTGGCGCCGGCGGCGATCCGCGACATTCCCTCGCGCACCATCGCCTGGGCGAGGACGGTCGCCGTGGTCGTGCCGTCACCCACGACGTCGCTGGTCTGGCTGGCCACCTCGCGCACGAGATGCGCGCCCATGTTCTCGAAGGGATCAGAAAGATGCACTTCCTGCGCGATGCTCACACCGTCGTTGGTGATCATCGGCGCGCCGGCCATCTTCTCGAGTACCACGTTGCGCCCCTTGGGGCCCAGCGTCACCTTCACGGCGTTCGCCAGCTTGTTCACTCCCGTCTCGAGATAACGCCGGGCGTCCTCTTGGTAAACCAGCATCTTCGCCATTGACAGATTGCCCTCCGTTGCTGCGGGTTGGTCGAGAAGCCGCGGTCGCGGGGCGTGCCCTCACTGGGCGCACCCGCGCCGGCACCGCCGCGAGCCGTGCCGGCACGCCGAGCCGGCGATACGCCAGTAGCGTACCGCCGGCCCCGCGTGCCGGGTGGCTAGGCCGACACCGGCTTGAGGTCGAAGCCCAAGTACTCGGCGGCGTCCTCGGGATCCGAGAACAGGATCATCCGGTCGTCGAGCGCGACCATCCGCCCGTAATGGGTCGACATGATCTCCTCGAACCCGTTCTGGTCGAATTCCTCACCGACGGCCTCCGTCAGCTCGTCGAAATCGAACTCGACCCGGCGATCGGCGTCGACGCGAATCATCGATGGCAGGTACGTGACGGTGACGCCGGGCTTGCCCTTCATCGCGGCGGCGACTGCGTGTCCCACCTGATTGTCCATCAGGGTCACGCCGCATCGGTGCGAGGACTCCCGGTGGAATTCCAATGGGCTCGTCGTCATTGGTCAAGCTCCTTCGGTGTCGGGATCTCGAGTTCGCCGAGGATCTCGCGCACGCGCTCGCGGGCCCGCGCCAAGGTGTCATCGAACGTCACTGGCGAGCGCTCGGGTTCCGAGAAGATTGGCGCCAGCGATCGCGCCGCCGCCAGGCTCTCCGGAATCCACCGCGACAGCCACTCACCGAACAGCTCGATGTTCCGGGTGCCGTGCTGATGGTCGCGAGTCAGTCCGCCGATGAGGTCCTTGGTGTAAGCGAGGTCGCGCTCCAGATCGCTCTCGGCGACGCCCATGATGGTGGGCGTGACGTAGTCTCCGTTCGCGGCCGCGGTGGCCATCACGAAGCCGCTGCGGAAGAACTCGCCGACCAACGGCTCGAACGCGAGGTTGGCCGCCACCACGGCCTCACACCAATCCCGGATCGCGGTCAGCTTCTCGGCGTTCTCGCGCACCGGCTGCCAGATCGGATCGCCGTTCCACGCCTCCAGGTGGGCGGTGCCGTCGAAGTCCGAGCGCGCCTCGCTCACCTCCAGGTTGAACAGCGCGAGGTCCTGCGCGATCCGCAGCTTGTGCATCGAGTTGACGGAGATCGCGTTGTTGATCATGTTCGTCGGAGCGTCCCGCTGCGCGGGCAGGAAAACGTGCATTCCGAGGCCGTGCTCGGGGTGCATCCACGCTCCGACGTGCCAGGCCACGATCCGCGACCAGCCCGCAGACCATCGCTCGAAGGCGCCCTCGTTGCGCGCGTTGGCTATGTTCTGCTCCACCTGGCGGACCAGACGAGCGTTGTTCTTGTAGATCGTCTGCTCCCACTCCTGGTTCGGATCACGGAACCAGTGCCAGTCGGAGGACTTCGCGGCCGTCCACTCCGTGGGATAGCCGCCGGGAGCCTTGGCGAAGCCATAGACCCAGTGTTGAGTCAAGTAACGCTCCGGATCGGGCTGGACGTCGACCGTCACGTCCTCGTACATCGTCGCGCGCAATCGCTGCGGCTTGAAGTAGTTGAACGACCGACTGTTCGAGCTTGGGAACTCCAGGGCGCCGGCCTCGGCGTCCGTGAAGACAAGCCTCGGAACGCTCCGTACTCGCCCCGTCGGTGTCTGCGTAGGCGTCTGGGCGGGACTCAAGGTGTCAGTCACCTGGCGTCCTCCTTTCCTCTCATTCCGTGGCCCGACCGCTCCGTCGCGCGGCGACGGCGCCGGGGGCCGGTGACCTTGCACGGTTGGACGTCACGCTCACGCTCGTGCGTGTTCTTGTTCCTCCTCGCTGGCCGTAATGGTGAATTTGTCGTAGAAGATTCGGGCCTCCGGTATCCCGTGGGCGCCAAGCATCGGAATCGACGCATCAATCATCGGAGGCGGGCCGCACAGATAGGCCTCTCGCCCGCTGAGATCGCCCTCCAGGCGGTCGACCACGTTGGTGATCAGGCCTACCTCCCCGTCCCATTCGTCGTCGGGCTCGGGCTCTGACAGCGCCGGCACGAAACGGAAGCCCGGCAGTCGTTCCGAGAGACGTTGGAGCTGATCGACGTGGAACAGGTCTTTGCGCGCACGCGCACCGTAGTAATAGGTGACGTTTCGATGGATTCCCCGCTCGGCCATCGAATCAAGCAGCGACCAGATCGGCGCCATCCCGGCGCCACCGCCGATGAAGATCAGGTCGGCGTCGGAGTGCTCTCGCAGGATGAAGACGCCGTAGGGGCCCTTGACCTGGAGCTCGTGACCTGGGGCCAGCTCGTCCTTGAGCAGGCCCGAGAACTGGCCCCCGGGATAGATCTTGATCATGAACTCGAGCCGGTCGGCCACCGCCGGCGTGTTCGACATCGAGAACGAGCGTGTGCTGTCCGTGCCGGGGATCCGCACATCGACGTACTGGCCGGCGTGGAATTCGAGTGGCTCCTCGCCATCGAGCGCCAAGCAGAGCTTGTATATGTCGTGCGTCAACGGCTCGATGCTGTCGACCTTGGTCTTGAGCGACCGGATCGGCACTCCTGAGGTGAGCATTTCCTCGTCGTAGTGCAGTAGCTCGACCGTCAGGTCGCTGAACGCGTGGGCCCTGCACAGCAGCGTGTAACCCTCCTCCTGCTCGTAGTCGGCCAGCGCGAACGTTGAGTAACGCTCGAGATCGACCTCGCCCTCGATCAGAAACGACTTGCACGCTGAGCACTGCCCCTCCTTGCACCCGTGCGCCAGCATAATCCCCTGGCGAAAGGCGCCTTCGAGGATGGTCTCGTCCTCGGAGACCTCGATCTCGATATCAACCGGCTCGAAGGTGACAGTGTGCCGCTGGGCCATGCGCGTCCTCAAACCGGTCGCCCCGAGCGAAGTGACCGCCGCAACCGCGGCGGTCACTTGTCTGCATCGCTCGTGGCTCCCGATGGGGCCTATCCGCCTACGGACGCCCGGCGAACCGGCCGGCTGGCCCGCCCGCCTTGTATTGGGTGGTGAACTCCTCCCGCTCCTGGTCGGACATCTCGTTGAGCGTGATGTTCGGACTGGGGAACGGATATCCCTTGCAGTCATCGAGCGTCCACAGCTTCTTCGGATCGTCCAGATCCAAGTGCGGCTGCGGGATCAACGTCTTGCCGTCGTCACGCACGTAACCAAGATCCTTCTGGATGTCGGCCAGATCCCAGTTGTGGTAGAGGGTCTCCCACTCGCGCTTGCCGGTCAGGCGTCCCATCGAGGGGGTGTCGCGTCCCTTGTATTCGGGCCGGAACGCGGTCTTGTCGGTCCAGTGACATGTCTCCGAGCAGTAGGTGCGCCACTGGCCGTCGACCTTGTCGACCACCAGGTCCTCGCGGATCAGGGCGGGGACCATGCACGTCCAGCACCGGTGCGGATACTGGTAGTTGACATCCTCGAACGCGATCGGGCCGTGCCCGTTGGGATGACGCAGACGGTTGTAGTTCTCCCACCACTTGCCGTACTTGTCGTACCACCCCGGGTACTTGTACTCGAACCACTCGAAGTCCTCGTCGGTCATCCCGTCGATCCGCCAGTAGTTGACGGGCCAACCGGTGGCGAAGAACTGGGCCACTTCGTGGATGTAGCCCTTGTTCCAGATGCGGTTCCACGCCTCCTCGACCAGGTCGTGTGGCACTTCGAGCCCGTACTTCTCCAGCGGCATCAGGTAGCTGCGGTAGTAGTCGTCGTAGATCCAGCGACGCCAGGCCTCCGCATAGCTCTCGCGGTCCTTGCGGCGGTCCTTTGTGCCGTACTCGATGAACGTCCCGATCGCGGCATCGACGACGGCGTGGTTGTTCCACCACGCGTAGCGCAGGTCGCGGGCCAACAGCTCGCGGTTGCGCTCGTCAGCCAGCGCCATCAGGATGATCGAATAGCCGTTGGAGATGTGGCGCGACTCGTCGGACTGGACCGAATGGAACACCGTCGGCAGCAAGTAGTCGCCGTTGGCCGCCGCCTCCGAGGGCATGGCCACGAACAGAGTGTTCGTGAATGCCGTCTCGGCCACGATGGTCAGATAGATGTCGGCGGCGGTGATCGCGTCCCCGGTGATGAACCCCTCGCCGAACTGGCGGCCGATCGTCCCTGCGTAGCAGTTCGAGAACGCCTTCTCGGTGATGTCGAACCCGGCGGGATCGATGTAGTGGTTCATATACAGCCGCTTGAGGTTCATCTGGATCGTCGAGTGGCGCACCTCGTCGATCATCTGAACCGCCAGCCCGTTGTGGACCTCCGGATTGGGCACCGCGTTGATCGCCAGCGGCATCGCGCGGGCCGCGGAGATCTCCGGGAACGGGATGATGCTCAGGAACAGCTTCTGCCATTCCATCCAGCGCTGCTGGACGTGGCGAAACATGTTCCCGCGGACGGCGCCATCCATCGCCCCGAACACACGCTGGTCCTTCTCCTCCTCCATGGGGAAATACGAGCGGAGGACCTGCTTCATCGGGTCCTTCTTGGGCGCCTTCTCGAATGTGTAATCGGTCGGGTACTTGTCGACAGGCGTCGCAAACGTCGGATTCCACGACAGCTCCTGGATCTTGTCGTGGATCTTCGTGCGCGACTGTCGTCTTGCCGTGGCTGCTGGCATAAGTGCTCCCTCCTGGGGGACGCCGCCGTCTTCGCGTTGAGCCGTCACGACGGACTCACCAACGCTCCTAAAACTCTCGATCCCCGCCGCGCAGCGCCAACACGCACCGCGGGTCGGGTGATGTGACGTTTTTACCACCGCACGCGACAGGGGAGATCGGGCATTGCAGCATGTCGACAAACGCGCCGAGATTCCGACAATGTGCGAAACGCGGGGCCGATCGTGGGCGAGTCCCGGGCGGTCGCTGCACAATCGACGGGTGGCCCGCAGCGCGCCCCCGAGCCAGCGCCTCGAGGTCGGCCCCGATGTCGCAGCCGTGCTGCGGCCCGAGGAGGCATCTCGACTGCGCGATCTACATGACGTCGAGCGCGTGCCGTGCGCTGTCTGCGGCGCGTGGATCGAGCCAGGGTCCGGCCCGCCGGCGAGCGTCAGCATCTCGCTCGAGGACGACCGCGTGACCGCGGAGTTCGCCCACGGCCGGTGCTCGCCGTCGCGAGCCGACCTCGCCCGCCTTGCCGTGCTTGCGCAATCCGAGCCGCAAGGGATCGTCTACGCCCAGGCGCTACACCCCGACGTCGGAGCGGTGCTCCTGTGGGAGCGAAGGCTTGACGTCCGCGTCCGTGGCCTCGACGGGAGCGAGCGGCCGCTGTACCTCGATGCCAGCTGGTGGGAGGGCTTCCACGGCGCGCTCGCTGGCGAACCGGTCCGGCTGCTAGTCGGCTGGCTGCTCGAGCGCGACGGGGAGGATCTCCTGCTGCGCCATGGCGGGCAGGAGATCGAGCGCTTTCACGACGCGATCGAGCGGTCGACGCCGGACTGGCTGCGGTCGGTCGAAGAGTCCGGATTCTGCCTGGTCATCGTCGGGGCCGGCATCGGCCTGGAGACTCCCCGGGCGACCGCGATCCAATCCGCGATCCGCGAACATCGGGCGCTCATGGGGCTGGCCGAGTTCGACGTCTGACCATGCGGGTCGTCCACACTTGTATCCGAGCCCGAGCCCCTGACCGCCCGCTGCGCTTCTATCGGGCGGTAGGCTTCCGGATCGGGCCGATCGAGGGAGGTGACATCCGAGCCCACGGGGTCGGGATGTCCGAGTGCGTGTTACGCAGACTTGGCTGGCGGCATCGTCTCGCCGGCGCCAGCGCTATTTACGCGGGTACACCCCGCGGAGTACAGTGATCAACCAACTTGCGGCCGTCGAGTGAGGGAGCTCTAAATGTATGAACGCAACGGCGAGAAGTACTTCGTAGTCGATGGTCACATCCATTTCTGGGACGCCAGTCCCGCCAACTGGATCGCGGGCCAGGAGAAGTACGCAGAGGGCTGGATCAACTGTTTCCACGCCTACATGGGCCTCGCCCCGGCGGAGACGCACTGGCCGATCGAGAAGTTCCGGAAGTACTCCGAGGAGGACTTCGTCAAGGACGTGTTCGAGGACGGCGGCGCCGACGTGGGGATCTTCCAGTCCACGTATCTGAAGTCGTGGTACACCACTGGCTTCAACACGGCGGAGGAGAACGGCAAGATCGCCGAGAAGTACCCCGGCAAGCTGATCGTCAACGGCCGGTGGGATCCGCGTGAGGGTGAGGCCGGTCTGCGCCAGCTCGAGGAGGACGCCAAGCGTTACCACATGCAGGGCGTCAAGCTCTACACGGCCGAGTGGTACAACGGCTCGCGTGGCTGGAGGCTGGACGACGAGCAGTGCAAGCCGTTCTTCGAGAAGTGCAAAGAGCTAGGGATCAAGAACCTCCACGTCCACAAGGGCCCAACCATCTGGCCGCTTGACAAGGACGCGTTTGACCCCAAGGACATCGACGTGGCCGCCACCGAGAATCCGGAGCTCAACTTCATCGTCGAGCACGTCGGCTTGCCGCGGATAGAGGACTTCTGCTTCATGGCCGTGCAGGAGCCCAACGTGTATGCCGGGCTGGCCGTCGTGATCGGCGGCCTGATGCACGCCCGCCCGCGGTTCTTCGCCAGGGTGATGGGCGAGCTTCTGTTCTGGCTCGGTGAGGAGAAGCTGCTGTACGGCTCGGACTACGCCATCTGGGAGCCGAAGTGGCAGATCGAGGGCTTCCTCGACTGGAACTATCCCGATGATCCCCAGTTCTCGGACTATCCGCCGGTGACCGATGCCACCCGGCGCAAGATCCTCGGGCTCAACGCCGCCGCGCTGTATGGGATCGAGGTTCCGAAGGACCTCCAGATCCCAGAAGAGGCGGGAGTCCCGGCCGCCGAGGAGGCTGCGGTAGGCGTCGAGTCGTCATGACCACACGCGAGCGCGTCCTCGCGGCGCTCGACTGCGTGATCGACCCCGAGCTGGACCAGTCGATCACGTCGCTTCGGTTCGTGAGCTCCGTGGAGGTCGACTCCGCCGGTGACGTCGACGTCGTGATGCGGCTGCCGACGCCGCAGTGCGCTCCGAACTTCGCATTCCTGATGGCAGCCGACGCGCGCGAGGCCGTGCGCCGGCTGCCCGGGGTGCATCGCGTGAGCGTCAAGCTCGAGGACCACTACACCGGGGACGAGATCAACGCGGCCCTGCAACGCGGCGAGGGCTTTACCGGCGCGTTTCCGGGCGAGACCGAGGACGACGATCTCGACGCGCTGCGCGAGCTGTTCCGGCGCAAGGCACTCGTCGCTCGCCAGTCAAGGCTGTGCGAGGCTCTGCTGGCCGACGGCGAGACACCCGAGGAGGTCACCGCCCGTCGGGTGGCAGACCTTCCCGATGGCCCCGATGCGCGACGGTGTCTCGAGCTCCGCGCCGAGCTAGGAATCTCGAGCGAGGACGACTCGCCGGCGTTCGTCCTGCCGGACGGTGAGCCGGTCGCCGCGAGGGACTTGAGGCGCTGGCTCAGAACCGCCCGGCTGGTGCGGATGAGCCTCGAGGTCAACGGCGGAATCTGCCGTTCCCTTCTGCAATTTCGCCACGGGCTGGCGATCGACGATCCAGAGGAGGTTGCGAGATGAAGGCCGCGAGGCTCCATGCCTACCACGAGCCCTTGAAGCTCGACGAGGTCGGCGAGCCTAAGGCGACTGGGCCATTCGACGTGGTGGTGCGCATCGGCGCCGCCGGTCTGTGCCGCACCGATCTGCACATCCAGGAGGGCCAGTGGGCGGAGAAGTCGGGCGTCGCGCTGCCGTACACGCCCGGGCACGAGAACGCTGGGTGGGTGCACGAGGTCGGCCCCGCGGTCACGGACGTGGCGGTGGGTGACACCGTGATTGTTCATCCGTTCATCTCCTGCGGGCTGTGCAGGCCGTGCCGGCGTGGCGACGACATGCACTGCCTGAACGGCTCCTTTCCAGGGATCAACCGTGACGGCGGATTCGCCGACTTCCTCCACACTTCGGCTCGATCGGTGGTCAAGCTCGGGGAGGGGCTCGACCCCAAGGACATCGCGGCGCTGGCGGACGCCGGCCTGACCGCGATCCACGCCGTCAAGAAGGCCATTCCCGTACTGGGGGCGGGCACGCATGTGGTCGTGATCGGCGCGGGTGGGCTTGGGCATATCGGGATTCAGTGCCTGAAGGCCTATACGCCTGCCGAGATCATCGTGATGGACCCGTCCGAGCCGGCGCTGGCGCTGGCCGGCGAACTCGGCGCCGATCACACGGTTAAGGTCGATGGCACCCAGATGGACACGGTCAAGGAGCTCACGGATGGATTCGGCGCGGAGGCGATCATCGACTTCGTGGGCGAGAAGGGAGCGATCGAGGACGGGATCGCGATGGTCCGCGATGGCGGGTTCTACTACGTGATCGGCTACGGGGAGAACATCAATGTACCCACGATCGACGTGATCTCGCGCGAGATCTCGTTCATCGGCAATCTCGTCGGCAGCTATACCGACCTCAACGAGCTGATGATCCTGACCGCCCAGGGCAAGGTGAGCCTGCATACGACCACTTATCCGCTCGACGCGATCAACGACGCGATGGCCGATCTCGACGGCGGGCGGCTTCAGGGGCGGGGCATCCTGATCCCCGGGTAGTTAGAGATCGCTTAGGCCTGCCCGCCACGGTTTCACGGCATGGCCGACTGGTTACGCTGAGCCGCGATGGCCACGGGCTC
>JAFAZZ010000550.1 GCA_019239375.1 Solirubrobacterales bacterium
GCCGCCTCGATCCGGACGTCGCCGGGGGCGAACGACCGCGCCACCCTCATCGAGGTGAGGTGATTCCCCGCTCGGTGACGAGCGCGGTGATGAGCGCAGCCGGCGTGACGTCGAAGGCCGGATTGCGTGTACGCGTGCCGGGGAGGGTGAGCGGTTGACCGCCGGCCGCGCGCACCTCGTCCGGATCGCGCTCCTCGATCGTGATGTCGGCACCGGTGGGCGTGCCTGGGTCGATGGTCGAGGTCGGGCCCGCGACGACGAACGGGATGCCGGCGGCTTGGGCGGCGAGCGCGAGGCCGTAGGTTCCGACCTTGTTGGCCACGTCGCCGTTGGCGGTGACCCGGTCACACCCGACGATCACCGCGTCCAGCGCGCCGGAGGCAATCAGGCCGGGCGCCGCCGAATCGACGATCAGCTCGTGGGGGATCTCGAGCTTGGCCAGCTCCCACACCGTAAGTCGGGCGCCCTGCAGGAGCGGTCGCGACTCGGTGGCGAGGACGGGCTCCAGCCCGCCGCGCAGGGCGAGCTCGGCGATCACGGCCAGCGCCGTGCCCCGACCCGGCGCGGCCAGGGCACCCGTGTTGCAGTGGGTGAGGATGCGGCGCGCGCCCGCGCCGGCGAGGAAGTCGGCGCCGTGGGCGGCGATCGCGTCGCTGGCTGCCTCCTCCTCGGCGTGGATCGCCCGCGCCTCGGCGAGGCGGTTCGGGGCCGCGGCCACGCGGTCGACGGCCCGGGCGAGGTTGACCGCGGTGGGACGTGCGGCCTTGAGGAGCTCGGGGCGGGGGTCGAGCGCCATGGCATAGGCGGCGGCCACCCCGATCATCGGCGCGCCGCGGACGGCCAGGCGACGGATCGCGTCCGCCACCTGCTCCGCGCTCGTCAGCCTGAGATAACGCTCACGCCACGGCAGTTGGGTTTGGTCGAGCAGAACCAGCGCGTCGCCGTCGAAGCGCAAGGCGACGATGCGCGCCGCGGTGGCCCGGGTTGCGGCCATGGGGCGATGCTAACCGCGTTGGGGCGGACGCGCCCGCCGGGCATGGACGCCCCGCCGCGGTGGCCCGGGTTGCGGCCATGGGGCCGATGCCAACCGCGTTGGGTCGGGAGCGCCCGCCGCCGGGCACGGACGCCCGGCGGGACCGGCGTCGCGGCTGCGGCGCGCTCGGCATCCGTGCCTCGCTCTTAGCGCGCCGGCCGCGACATCATCCGGAGGACGCCGAGCGCAGCGAGGCCCAGTAAACGCGATCTACAGGCGGTTCTCGATGCTCAGAGGCGCGGGCTCGCTCGGCTGGGGCTCGGGCGCCGGCGAGCCCTCGCTCGGGGCGCCGGCATCCAGCCCGAGCGCTTGCTGAAGCTCGCCCGACTGGTACATCTCGGTGATAATGTCGCACCCGCCGACGAACTCGCCGTCGATGAACAGCTGCGGGATCGTCGGCCAGTCCGAGATGGCCGAGAGCTCCTGGCGGATCGCCGGGTGGGGCAGGATGTTGACCGCCGCGAACGGCTGGCCGACCGACTGAAGGATCGCCACGGTGCGCGCCGAGAAGCCGCACATTGGCTGGTCGGGAGTCCCCTTCATGAAGAGGATCACGGGGTTCTCTTCGATCGCGGCCTGGATCTGCTCGCGCATCGGGTTGGTCGTCTCGTCGCTCATGTGGTGCTCTCCTTGGTCTGGATCGACAGCGCGTGGATGCGGTCGCCCACCTCGGGACCGAACACGTCGTAGACGAGGCGGTGCTGCGCGATGCGCGACAGCCCGGCGAAGGCCGGCGCGGACACGACCGCGTTGAAATGGTGGCCGTCGCCGGTCACCTCGGCGTTCGCGCCCGGGATGCCCGCCTCGATCCGGTCCTTCAGCTCCTCCGGGGTGGCGGCCGCTCCACTGGCTGACATGCCCTTTAGCGTAGCGGGGTGTCGTCGCTATACTGAATGAAGCACCAGCCGATACCTGTCTCATGATCACCCTGACCGACAAAGGCGCCGAGAAGGTCCGCGAGTTCCTGTCCGCGCAGCACGCGGTGGCCGAAACCGCCGCCCTGCGGGTGGGCGTACGCGGCGGCGGTTGCTCGGGCTTTCAGTACGCGCTGGCGTTCGACGAGCAGCGCGAGAACGACGTGGTGTTCGAGGACAAGGGCATCCGTCTCCTGGTTGACCAACCGAGCCTTCCGTACGTGAGGGGGTCGGTCATCGACTTCGTCGAAGGGCTCCAGGGCGCCGGCTTCAAGGTAGACAACCCGAACGTGATCGCCGCGTGCGGATGCGGGTCCTCGTTCCGGGTCGCCGAAGAGGAAGAAGTCTCAGCGGTCTGAGCGCCTCGGGCGGGCTTCTCGGGGGGTCGCAGCCACCGGTTGAACGGTTTGCCTGGACGTTTGTATGACCGTGGCGGCGGCTCCAATACAATTGTTGTCCTCCGGGATTGACGGGATGCGCAGCTTCTGCGAGGGTCTAGGAGGCCGTTGGTTGCTTGTCGTCCAGCGTCGGAAGTAGGCGCGCAGGATGCGCGTTAAGTGGTAGGGTTGCACGCGTCTCGGAGCGTGCGAGCGTGGAAGCGAACGGGACCGGGGGAGGACGTTTTGCGACGAGTCGGTTGTAGGGGGCGGCGAGCCGATCGGCGCGCACGGGCGCATGGAGTGCTCGATCGGGCGCGTCTGACGGCAGGCTTGGTCAGCGTCCTGACCATGCTGAGCTCGGCGCTCATCGCAGCTCCGGCAT
>JAFAZZ010000560.1 GCA_019239375.1 Solirubrobacterales bacterium
GGCTTCACGAAGCCGCTCAGGACGTTGAAGAACGTCGTCTTGCCGGCACCGTTGGGCCCGATCAGGCCGCACGTCCCGCGCTCGAAGGTCACGGTCATGCGGTCCAGTGGCGTCACGCCGCCGAATCGGACAGTCAGGTCGGAGACCTCAATCAACGCACCACCGCCAGCGTGTCGCCGTGGCCACGAAGAAACCGACCTGCTCCCGCCCCGCGGAGGACCCCTTCACTCGGCGCTCTCCTGCGTCGTGGCCGGGTGACCGAACCGTCCCCGGATGAGTCGCCCGAGCCGAGCCAGATCCTTGGGCATCTGCTCGACGATCCCGCGCGGCGCGGTGGTGAGAACCTGCAGCACGCCGATGCCGAACAGGATCGTCAGCCAGTCCGGGGAGACGCCCCAGTCGTTCAGCAGCGCCTGGAGGAACTTGAGCAGGAACGCAGCCACGATCGCGCCGGTCATGCTGTAGGCGCCGCCCATCAGCACCACGGCCAGCAGCGTGATCGAGTCCGCGGTCGAGAAGGTCAGCGAGTTCAGGTAGCGGAAGCTGCCGGCGACGAGGCCGCCGGCGATTCCGGTGATGAACGAGGCCAGCGCGAATGCCCACAGCTTGAACAGCGTGGTGTTGATGCCCCCGGCCAGCGACGCGGCCTCGCTCTGACGGATCGCCGCCCACGCACGTCCCGGGCGCCCGCGGAGGTGGACGAGCACGAGCAGGAACATGAGGATCGCGACGACCACCGAGTAGCGGAAGAAGGCGGGATCGGTGGCCGCGATGGCCGGGCGGCGGATCGGCGGGATGTGGACAGTGCTGGCGTTGTAGCCCGTGAAGCCGTGGCCGCCGTTGGGGAAGTTGATGTTCTGAAGCACCACCGTGATCGCGCCGGCGAGCATCAGCGTGATCAGGGCCAGGTAGAGGCCGCTCATGCGCAGGGCAGGCAGCCCGACCAGCGTGCCCAGCACCATGGTGATCAGCCCCCCGGCCAGCAGGACGACCGGGAACGGCAGGCCGGTCGCGAAGAGCAGACGCGCGGACACCCACGCGCCCATGGCCAGCACGGCGCCCTGCCCGAGCGAGACCATGCCGACCCGCCCGACCAGCAGGCCCAGCCCGAGGGTGACGATCGAGTAGATCGCGACCTGGGTCCACGCGTCGACGTAGTACAGGCTGAAGATCGACGGGACGAACAGCAGCACGCACGCCAGCAGCGCGGCGATCACCGCCGGCCGGATCATCGAGCGCGGCTCGAGCCGGCGTTTCGCTCGCGCCGCCGCCATCGCAGAGCCGGGGGAAGTCGCGGCCGTCTCGGCCGCCGGCGCGCTCGTCTCGGTCTTCACGCCGCTGGACTCGATCGTCTACACCCCCTGCCGACCAACGGTGATCACGCGCCGGCGATTGAGGACGAGCAGCGCGATCGCCGCCACCACGAATGGCGTCATGTCGCGGTAGTTCGAGACCGACGACACCGGCGTGAGCTCAGCCGTGATCAGACCGATCACCAGCGCGGCCACGAATGTGACGACGATCGAACGCAGCCGCGCGACCAGCGTCGCCGCCAGGGTCGAGATCACCAGGAACGTCAGGCTCGTCGCGTCGAGCGCCACGAGGTCCGCCAGGAGCACCCCGGCGACGCCGGACAGCACCCCGCAGCCGAACCAGGCAGCCGCCTCCACCCGACGCACGGGCACGCCCAGCGCGGCGGTGATCTCACGATCATTGGCCATCGCCCGCATTGCGGTCCCGAGCTTGGTCAGGCGCAGGAACGCCGCGGTGACCGCGGTGATGGCCAGGCCGAGCGCCAGCGCGATTACGTTCGTATACGTGACCGAGATCTGCCCGACCTGGAACGTGTTGTTGTCCGTCGGCATCGCCAGCGAGCGCGACGCGCCGCCGCTCGACGGCCACAGCAGGTCCATCACCCCGAGCAAGATCAGGAGCAGCCCCAGTGTGGCCGTCGCCTTGACCAGCGGATCGCGTCCCGCCAACGCCGGCCCGAAGATCATCCCGTAGACGAGCGTGATCACCCCACCGAACAGGATCGCCACGACGAACGACAGCCAGATATTCCAGCCGTCCTGGTGGGAGAGCTGCCAGGCGATCAGGGCACCCATGGCACCGACCGCACCGAAGGCCAGGTAGAGCACGCCGGTGGCTCGGTACAGGACCACCATGCCGACCCCGGACAGCGCATAGACGCCGCCCAGGGAGAGCCCGGTGACCAGGAACTGCTCGAGGTCAGTCGTGCTTGGCATGGATTCTTCAGGTGCCCTGATCGGTTTGCGCCAGCCTACTCCTAACCGGTGGGTGGATTGGTGGAAGGTGCTGTGCCCGCAGCGCTGCGGTACTGCGCGATCTGGGGATCGGCTGCCGAGATGGGCGTGCATCCCTGCGCGGTCACCATCTTCCCGTTATCCGGCGTCGTGGTGAAGTCGGAGTTGTTCGGGATGTGCAGCGGGTAGCTCCCGTACACCCACGGCTGGCAGAGCAGCTCGGTCTTCTCGTCCTTGATCGCTTTGAACGCCGTGTTGACGTTCTTCATCGTGTAGGGACCCTTCACCGTCTGCAGCGCGTCGACCGAGAACTTGCCGAGCAGGTAGCCCATTTCGCTAAACGAGCCCAGCCCGCCGGCCACGGCCGATCCGTACTGCTTGAGGATCGCCTTGTAGAGCTGCATCTCCGGCCCGTTGTGGTCATCAGGCGAGGTCAGCTCGGCGTTGACGAACAGCTTGTGGTTCCACTTCGCTCCCAGCGAGCTGGCCAGGAAGTCCGTGTTGCACGGGGTCGAGCAGCCCCATCCCTTGACCCGGTCCTCGAGGCCGAGCTTCTGCGCGGCCTGCAGGATCACCAGCGCCTCGGGCGGGGTGAAGTTCAGCACCACCCAGCCGTTCGAGCCGGCTTTGTTGACCAGGTCGAGCGCCACCGAGTTGGCGTCGTTGATCGGCACATTCTCGGTCAGCTCCGTGATCGGCACGTGTTGGGCGTCGGCCAGCGCCTTCGGGCCGGCGGCGATATAGCCCGTGCCGGGTACGTTCGACTGGACGAACACGACCTTCGACGGGTGCTGGGTGAGCCCGTACTGCACCGCACCATCGGAGCTGTAGCGCGGTCCCATGTTCACCGCCGCGCTGTTCGGCGTCGACCAGCACTCCGGGGCGATGCCGGCGCCCATCTCATAGACGCCAAGCTGCTTCCAGTAGCCCTGGTCGATCGTGCACTCGAGCAGGTCGAACACGCCGACGATCCCCACCACGTGATCGGTTTGGATCAGCTGCTTGGCCGCCGCCGCGATCTGAGCCGGCTGCGTCTGGTCGTACTGGACGAACAGGTGGACGGGGTGGCCGTTGACCCCACCGTTCGCGTTCACGCAGTCGAAGTAGGCGGTGATCATGTTCGGGCCGTCACTGAAGTCCGTGCCCGGCTGCTTGGTGTCGATCGTGCCGATGTTGATCGGCGTGCCCGTGGCCTTGACGCCCGGCTTGGCCCCGCACTTCGACGTGTCGGACGAGCCGGCGCTCGAGCCGCCTCCACCGCTGCTCGCGGTGGTGGCGCTGGCTGATCCGCCGCCACCGCCGCCCGGTGCTGCGGATGTGGTGCTCTTGCTACTGCCGCAGCCCGCAAGTAAAACTGCCCCGATGACCGCGGCCAGCGCGATGACCGTGGGCAGGCGCAGCACGTGGCTATACATCAACCTCACCTCTGTCCTCCTCCTCGTTCTTGACTCGGTCGACCCGCCCCGGTTTGGCGAGGCGACGATCTTAGTCACCCCTGGGGCTGTATGCAATGTATGCCTAACGCGACCACAACCAATCGATTGCATGACATCTCTCATCGCGCCTTTGCATACAACGTGGCGGCGCGGAATAGACTCGCGTCGCCGATGATCCAACAGACCAACAGGACCCAGATGACCCGCGCGCTGCTCGGCCTCCGCGAGCAGATCCTGGCCGGTGAGTTCAAGCCGGGCGAGCGGATGTCCGAGCTCCGCCTGGTCGAGCGGCTGGGCGTCTCCCGCACCCCGCTGCGCCTCGCGCTGGCCACGCTCGAGCACGAAGGCCTGCTGCGCGTGCTTCCCAGCGGCGGCTACGTGGTGCGCGAGTTCACCCGAGCCGACATCCGGGACGCGATCGAGCTGCGCGGCGTCCTCGAGGGCACCGCCGCCCGGTTCGCCGCCGAGCGGGGCGCGTCGCGCGCCGATCTTCGCGCCCTGCGCTC
>JAFAZZ010000003.1 GCA_019239375.1 Solirubrobacterales bacterium
ACCCCCCGCACCCCCGCCGCCTCACGCCCGCCCACGATCCTCGGCCAACACACCGCCCCGTCCCAACACCCGCTCCCCGCCGTATCCCACGCCGGCCAGGTACAGCCCATGCGCCGGCGCCGTCCGCCCCGCCTCCGACCGCGGCCGACCCTCAAGGAGCTGCGCGAACGACGCCGCGGATCGACGCCCGCCGGAAGCCACCTCGAGCATCGTCCCCACTAGCACCCGGTTCATCTGGCGCATGAAGGCATCTGCCTCGATCCAGAACTCGAGAACGTCGCCTCGCACCAGCCAGTAAGCGGCGAACACCTCCCGCTCAAAACGCTCGTGATACGTCTCGGTCGGCGTGAACGCGGTGAAGTCGTGAACGCCCCCGAGCGCCGCGGCACACGCCGACAGGGCGGAAAGGTCCAGCCGGCGTGGCCACCATAGCGCCCGTCCCGCCTCGAACGCCGACCGTGCCCGCCGCGCGAGCACCCGGTAGCAGTAGGCCCGACTGGTCGCGTCGCGCCGGGCGTCAAAGCCTTCCGGCGCCCCATCACACGACAGCACCGCGACGTCGTCCGGCAGCACGGCATTCAACGACCGCACCCCCACCGGCGGCCCGGAGTATGACGCGACCTGCGCCCAGGCATGAACGCCCGCGTCCGTGCGCCCGGCGACGGCAACCTGCACGCTCTCGAGCCGCAAAATCAGGCAGAGGGCGCGTTCAACCTCTGCCTGGACGGTCCGCAAGCCCGGCTGACGCGCCCAACCGGCAAAACCACCGCCCTCGTACTCGAGGACGACGCGCGACTTCAGACCAGCTCCAGCAGCACCATCTCGGTCGAGTCCGACCGCCGCGGCCCGAGCTTCAAGATCCGCGAATACCCGCCGGCGCGCTCCGAATACCGAGGCGCGATCTCCTCGAACAGCTTGTAGACCATGAACTTGTCCTGCCCGAGCGCCGCCAGCGCCTGCCGGCGCGCGTGCAGATCGCCGCGCTTGGCCAACGTGATCAGCTTCTCGAGCTCGGGCTTGACCGCCTTCGCCTTGGCCTCCGTGGTCCGAATCCGCTCGTGCGCGATCACCTCCTTGGACAGGTTCATCAGCAGCGCCTTGCGGTGCGCCGCGTCACGAGACAGCTGATATCGGTTCCGCTGGTGGCGCATGTCGAAACTCAGGAGACGCGACCTTACCGGGAAACCCTCACTCGTTGCGCAGCCCGAGACCGCGGGCGTGCAACGTCTCGATCACCTCGTCGATCGACTTCTTGCCGAAGTTCGGGATGGCCGCCAGTTCGCTCTCTGACTTCGAGACCAAGTCCCCGACCGTCTGGATGCCCGCGCGCTTCAAGCAGTTGTACGACCGCACGCCGAGCTCGAGCTCTTCGATCAGGATGTCGTCCATCGCGTTCGGCGGACGCGAGGGGGCGCCGACCGCGCCGCCCATCCCCGGCTCGAGAACACCCGGCGCGCCGGCCTCGCGCAGCTCCACCACCCGCTCCGCATCCGTGAAGATGGCCAGCTGCGAGATCAAGATCTCGGCCGCCTCGCGCAGCGCCGAGTGCGGATCGATCGAGCCGTCGGTCTCGATGTCGAGCGTCAGCTTGTCGTAGTCGGTTCGCTGCCCGACGCGCGCCTGCTCAACGTTGTAGGCCACCCGCCGCACGGGCGAGAAGATCGAGTCGATCGGGATCACCCCGATCGGCTGGTCGGGTGACTTGTTCTCCTCGGCCGGCCGATATCCCCGGCCCCGGCCGATCGTCAGGTAAACCTCGAGCTTGGTCTTCTTCTCCAAAGTCGCGATGTGCGCATCGGGATTCAGGATCTCCACACCCGAGGGCAGATCGATGTCCTTGGCGGTGATCTCTCCCGGCCCGGTGACGACGAGCCGAGCCTCGATCTCGGTCGCGTCGGAGTGCATCCGGCAGACGACACCCTTCAGGTTCAGGACGATGTCGGTCACGTCCTCCTTGACTCCGCGAATCGTCGAGAACTCGTGGGCCACGCCTTCGATGCGCACGGAGGTCACGGCGGCGCCGGCCAAGGACGAGAGCAGCACGCGCCGCAGAGAGTTGCCGAACGTGTAGCCGAAGCCCCGATCGAGCGGTTCGATCGTGAACGACCCGCGGTTGTCGTCAACACTCTCGGAGGAGATTCGGGGGACTTGGAAGTCGAGCATCAGGGTCCTAACGTCGTGGGGTTCTTGCCGCCGTCTGGGCGGTGTCAGTGCCGCATCCGGCCACGTGCCGCGCGGCTGGAAGCCTTGTTCCTACTTGGAGTACAGCTCGACGATGAGCTGCTCCTGCACAGGAGCGGCGATCTCCCGGCGCTCGGGCTTGCGCAGCACCTTGGCCGTGAGCGAGTCGTGATCTGCCTGTAGCCATGCCGGCACCTGTCCGGTGAGCTCCGTCGCATCGCGAATCACCTGCGTGGCCGACGACCGGGGGTGGATCGCGATCACGTCGTTCTCGCGCAGCTGGTAGCTGGGGACGTTCACGCGCCGGCCGTTGACCGTCCAATGCCCGTGCAGGATCAACTGCCGGGCCTGCCGTCGTGAGGCGGCAAATCCGAGCCGGACGAGCACGTTGTCGAAGCGGCACTCGAGCATCCGCAGAAGGTTCTCGCCGGTGATGCCCGGTTGTTGCGAGGCCTTCTGGTAGTAGATCCGGAACTGCTTCTCGAGCACGCCGTAGTAGCGCTTGGCCTTCTGCTTCTCGCGCAGCTGGACCCGGTACTCGCTCTGGCGCATCCGTCCCCGGCCGTGCTCGCCCGGCGGATAGGACCGGCGCTCGACGCCGCACTTGTCCGTCAGGCACCGCTCGCCCTTGAGGAACAGCTTCTGCCCTTCCCGGCGGCACTGCTTGCACTGGGCACCGGTGTCGCGGGCCATCAGACGCGCCTGCGCTTCCGGGGCCGGCAGCCATTGTGGGCCTGCGGGGTGACATCCTTGACGCCAGTCACCTCGAGTCCGGCCGCCTGTAGGGAACGGATCGCGGTCTCGCGACCCGAGCCGGGACCCTTGACGAACACCTCGACCCGCTGTAGGCCGTGCTCGATCCCCTTCCGGGCCGCCGCATCCGCGGTCACCTGAGCGGCGAACGGGGTCGACTTGCGCGAGCCCTTGAAGCCCGCGCCGCCGGCCGACTCCCACGCGATCACATTGCCCTCGCGGTCGGTCAACGACACGATCGTGTTGTTGAACGAGGTCTTGATGTGGGCCTGTCCGATCGGGATGTTCTTGCGGACGCGCCGGCGGCCGCGCTGAGGTCGCCTAGGTGCTGGCATTACTTCTTGGTCGCCTTCTTCTTCCCGGCGACCTGCATCCGCTTGGGACCTTTACGCGTGCGCGCGTTGGTCTTCGTGTTCTGACCGCGCACGGGCAGGCCGCGCCGGTGGCGCAGGCCTCGATAGCAGCCGATCTCCTGCAGGCGCTTGATGTTCTGGGAGCGCTCGCGGCGCAGGTCGCCCTCGACGGTGAG
>JAFAZZ010000048.1 GCA_019239375.1 Solirubrobacterales bacterium
ATTGGAACACCGAGCCCAGCATGTTCGTCGACAGGCGCTGCGCCGCCGTCCCGTTCGTCAGCTTGCCGTGATCGAGCGCGAAGATCTCCCCGCCCGCTCTCTCCACCCGCTCGATCACCTCCAGCTGGACCTTGAGTGAGCGCACCAGCCGATCGAAGTACGCCACCACCAGCTGATCGGCCCGGCCAGCCTCGATCATCTCGATCGCCGCCAATAGACCCGGGCGCTTAGACAGCGGCAGCTTGCCGCTGACGTCGATCTCGGGAATCGGCGCGGCGACAAGCCGCTCTCCCCGGTCCTTCGCCCACCGCATGGCAGCCTCGATCTGCACCTCGGGCGAGTGAAAGTGCTCATCCTCCCGATCGCCCTTCTCGCTCACGCGGACGACCACCACATCTCTGGGCTTCGACATGCGACCCCTCTCGATCGGAGACTAATGCCTTTTAGGCGTCTAGGACCCGGCAGGCGGGAGGGCGCTGGTGAGCTGGCCGCGTTCGTCGCCGCGTGCGCCGAGTCACACGAACCGGCGCCCAGCCCGCGGGGCCGAGGACCGCGTGTCCGGCCGCGTCAGGCGAGCGCGACCGCGGCTCCGGCCGCCGGCGCCTTCTCGTCGAGCAGCCGCACCAGCTTCGCGCGGGTGTCGTATTCGCCCGCCGGTGAGTACAGGACGAGCCGCTGCTCGCCCGCGTCACCGTGGTTGAACACGGCGGGGTCGAAAGCGAGCGGCCCCACGACGGGATGGTTGAGCTCCTTGCGTCCCAGACCGCTGCCGGCCACCTCGTGGCGCTTCCACAGCTTGCGGAACTCGGGACTCGACGAGTTCAGAGCCGAGATCAGCTCCTCGAAGGCTGGATCGCCGATGTTACGAGCGCTGTCGGCGCGGAACTTGGCCACGAGCAGGCGCGCGCTGGTCGCCCAGTCGCCCGAGCACAGCGTGCGTCGCGTGGGGTCCATGAACCAAAGCCAGACGTGATTGCGCGACAGCGGCGCCGAACCGGGCTCCCAGCCGAACACGCGCTCGAACGACTGGTTCCAGGCCAGATAATCCCAGCGTCGGCCGAGCAGGTAGGCGGGACCGGGACCGAGGTTCTCGACCAGCCGGCGCAGCGTGGGAGGAACCTCCTCGGCGGGGGCCTTGCACGGCGACGCCTGTTCGCCGCGGCCGAGCAGAATCACGTGGGCCCGCTCGGCCGGTGTCAAGCGCAGCGCGCGCGAGACCGCCTCCAGCACCTCGAGCGAGGCGCGCACGTCGCGGCCCTGCTCGAGCCACGTATACCAGGTGGCCCCCACGCCGGCCAGGAGCGCGACCTCCTCTCGGCGCAGGCCGGGGGTGCGGCGACGGCCGCCGTCGGGCAGGCCGACGTCCTCGGGCCGGAGGCTGGCCCGCTTGGTGCGCAGGAAATCGGCGAGCTCTTCACGGCGGCGCTCGCCGTTGCTCGACGATCTCACGGTGCCGGCCCGGGCGCCGTTTAAAGACTGCTTGGGTGTCACGTCTACTACCAGGATAAACCCCTCTCTTGTACCTGGATAAACATCGTTGCACATTATCACTCGTGAACCCGACTAACCCCCATTCTCAACGCTCGGCGACGCCGCTCCTGATCGTCGTCTGCCTCGCTCAGTTCATGGTCATCCTCGACGTCGCGATCGTCAACGTCGCCCTGCCCTCGATGCGCGCGGGGCTGCATTTCTCCACCACCGGTTTGCAGTGGGTGGTCAATGCGTACACCCTCACGTTCGCGGGCTTCCTCATGCTCGGGGGCCGCTCCGCTGACCTGCTGGGGCGCCGGCGGGTGTTTCTCACCGGCACGGCGCTGTTCGCGCTGTCTTCGCTCGCCTGCGCGCTCGCCGACTCGCGAGGGCTGCTGATCGGTGCTCGCGGCATGCAGGGCCTGGCCGGGGCCGTGCTGTCCCCCGCCACCCTGTCGATCATCACCTCCACGCTGCCCGAGGGTCCCGCGCGCAACCGCGGCTTGGCCGCTTGGGGCGCGGTGGGTGGCCTCGGCGCGTCCTCGGGGGCGCTGCTTGGCGGCTTCCTCACCCAGGCCTTCGGTTGGCCGGCCATCTTCGCGGTCAACGCTCCGCTCGGCGTGATCGTGGTGGCGCTCGGTCTACGCGTGATTCCGGCCATCGCGCCTACCGAGGGGAGCCGTCACTTCGATGTCACCGGCGCGGTGCTTGTCACGGCAGGGCTCGTCAGCCTTACCTTCGGGATCGTCCGCACCGACACG
>JAFAZZ010000094.1 GCA_019239375.1 Solirubrobacterales bacterium
GATCTATGTACTGATGCGATTCCTTGTGCATGCGCTCCAGGTCGGACTGACCGGTCAGAGCGACCAGAGGAGCACGGTCCAAGAAGGCGTCGGCCACGGCGGTGACCAGGTTGGTCGCTCCCGGGCCGAGGGTCCCCAGGCATACGCCAGCTCGGCCGGTGAGCCGTCCGTAAGCGTCGGCCATGTACGCGCCGCCCTGCTCGTGCCGGACGGGGACGAACTGAATCGAAGAGTCCGACAAGGACTCGCTCAGGTCGAGCGTTTCCTCTCCAGGGATCCCGAAGACGTAGGAGACGCCTTCCGCCTCCAGGCACTCGACGAAAACCTCTGAAGCCTTGCGCTCGCCCATCTCGTCACCGTATCTAACTGAATCAGCACGTGGGCCGGCCGCAACGCCGCGGGGTCTCGTGTGTCTTTGCCAGAGGATGCGCGCGCTGGCAGTAGGCCTAACCGTCACCGCGGCGCTGGTTCTGGCGGGGCCGGCGGCGGGCGCACGCGGGCACCGTGCGCCCGCGGCGGCCGCACGTGGGCACCATGCGCCGAACCGCGCGTCTGCGAGGAGCCCCCGCCCACCGGCCGGCATCCTTTACATCCGCGGCGGCGGCTACGGCCACGGGATCGGCATGAGCCAGTACGGCGCGTACGGCTTTGCCCTGCACGGCTGGAACTATCGCCAGATCCTCGCCCACTACTACACGGGCACCGCCATCGGCCAGACGAACCCGGGGCAGGTCGTGCGCGTCCTGCTGGGAAGCGGGGCGGCGGCCTTCGCCGGCGCGACCCGGGCTCAGGGCAAGAGGCTCGACCCGAACATCACATATGACGTGAAGCCGCTCGCCAACGGGCAGCTGGCGCTGGTCAACCAATCGACGGGAAAGCGGGTCGGCAAGTTCAATGCTCCGCTCACCGCCACCGGCCCCGGTCCGTTGGCTGTCGCCGGGCTCGGGACCTACCGCGGTTCGCTCGAGTTCCGGCCGGCCAGCTCGGGCGGCGTCGACACCGTGGACGTGGTCGGCCTAGACGACTACGTCCGCGGCGTGATCGCAGCCGAGATGCCATCCGGGTGGGCGCCCGAGGCACTGAACGCGCAGGCGGTGGCGGCGCGCACCTACGCGATCACCACCGACGTCGCCGGCACCTTCTACAACCTCTATCCGGACACCCGCTCGCAGATGTATCGGGGCGTCTCGGCCGAGACGCCGGCCACCGATGCCGCGGTCGCCGCCACGGCTGGACAGATCGTCACCTACCAGGGCGTGGCCGCCGTCACCTACTTCTTCTCGAGCTCTGGTGGCCACACCGAGAACGTCGAGGACGCCTGGCCGGGCGCCGCCGCGTCGCCCTGGCTGCGGGGCGTGGATGACCCATACGACGGCGCCGGCGGCGATCCGTACCACCGGTGGATCCGGCGGCTCTCGCTGCCGGCCGCCGCACGCCGGCTCGGCCCTCTCCTCAAGGGCAAGCTGGTCGGCATCCGCGTGGTGCAGCGCGGCGCCTCTCCGCGGATCATCTCGGCCCTGGTAAACGGCACCGGCGGCACCACCACGGTCAGCGGGGCTCAGCTCGAGCGGGCGTTTGGACTGCTCAGCACATGGGCGCGCTTCACCGTTACTTCGGCCGCGTCGGGGCACGCGTCGGCCGCGGGCGGGGGTTACGGGTCGAGCGACGCGGCGATGATCACGCAGATCAAGCGGGCGTACGGGCTCGCCGGCGAGACCACGGCGCCGCGGGGGCTCGAGGGACCGTCCGTCGTCATGCCGTAGGCGGATGTGCGCACCTCCGGGCCTGGGCCCGTGTGCATAGCGCGCCGCGCCGCCCTGTAGGAGATGTGGGCAGGCGGCCGGGCCCGTGTGCATAGCGCGCCACACGCCGCCCTGATCTGGGACGGTGGCGCGCTATGCACACCAGAGGATCCTGAGACGCCACACCTGGCGCGAGACGTGCGCGGTGGCGCGTGGTGCACACGGCGAGGCGCGCCCGCCGCGGGCACGGCCGAGCGCAAGTATGTTTCAGGACCAGACGGGGCGGCGAGACGACGGCTCGGCCGGACGTAGTTACGTGAGGACGTACTAGGCTCGGGCGCCGATGTCCGGTCCACTGCTCGCTGTCGATGCCCCGTTCGTCCTCTATCGCTCGTTCTTCGCGCTGCCCGACTCGATCCATGGATCGGTCGGCCGGCCGGTCAATGCCCTGCTCGGCGCCACCAACCTGCTGCTCCGGATCGCGGCGGACCGCGGGCCGAGGGCGATCGTGCTGTGCTTCGGCGCGGAGGCGGCCGAATACCGGGTCGAGCTGTTCCCGTCCTACCACGCCGACCGTCCACCCGTTCCGGACGCCCTGGCCTGGCAGTTCGAGCGCGGGCCCGGGCTGTTCTCGGCCTTCGGTTGGGAGATCGCGTCGGCTGACGATCTGGAAGCCGACGACCTGCTCGGGTCACTGGCCGCGGTCGAAGCCGACGCCGGCGGCCGGGCGCTGATCGTGACCGGCGACCGCGACATGTTCCAGTGCGTAGGGGAGCGCGTCTCCGTGCTGCTCCTGAAGTCGGGGATCAGCGGCTTCGAGGAGATGGACCCCGCGGCGGTGCGGCGGCGCTACGGCGTCGGGCCGGACCTCGTCCCCGACTTCATCGCGCTGCGGGGAGATCCGTCGGACGGGCTGCCCGGCGCGACGGGGATCGGCCCGAAGACGGCCGCGGCGCTCCTCGGGAAGCACGGCTCGCTCGAGGGCGCGATCGGCGCCGCCGAGGACGAGCGGCCTCGGGTGGCTTTAGCCTTGAAGGAGTCGGCGGACGAGCTGCGCGCGTTCCGGGACATCGCCACGCTGCGCACGGCGACCCTGAGGCGCCCCGATGATCGACCCACGGATCTGGCCGGGGGCGCGCGGGCGGCGCGCGAGCTCGGGCTGAACCGGCTCGCCGACCGGCTCGAGAACGCTGGAAGCGTGGCCGACCTGTAGGAGGCGCAGCCCGGTGGCGGGCCGCGTCCCACCGGCTTAAAGTGAGACCGTGAACGAGCTGCTCGAGCGCGAGCGCGAGCTGGCAGCGGTGGATGAGCTGCTCGAGCGCAGGCGTGGCGTCCTGGTTTTCGAAGCGGGCGTGGGCGTCGGCAAGACGGCGTTGCTCGAGGCGGC
>JAFAZZ010000133.1 GCA_019239375.1 Solirubrobacterales bacterium
GCCAGGTGGTGCTGTCGTTCGGCATCCCACTCGCGGTGATCCCGCTGGTGATGCTGACCAGCCGGCGCGACGTGATGGGCGCCCACGTCAATCGCCCGATTACCACCATCCTGGCCTGGAGCTGCGCGCTTCTGATCACCGGCCTGAACCTGTTCCTGGTCTATCAGCAGTTCTTCGGGCAGTAGCCCGCCGATGCCGGGCGCGCGGCAAGCCCGAGCGGATGCGGTCAGGCCTCGCTACGCTTCGCCCGCAGATGGCGCTCGCGGACACCTTTGAGCAGATCGTCGACTCGCTGCCGGACGACTGGACCGACCTCGAGCTCGACCTGCGCATCTTCGACGAGCGGCGCTATGTGGACGCGGCGGTGCTGCTGGTCGTCTGCTACCCGCAGCCCTACTCGAAGCACGATTGGCACTGGCGGATCCTCGTCGCGCACCGCTTCGGGCATGCGGCCGCCACGCCGGCCGTGCACGCCGCCCTCAAGCTGCTCGACGAGGCCGAGATCGAGGGCGAGTTGGCCGTGCGCGGGGTTCGCACCGGGCGTGTCGAGATCACCCAGATGTGGGGCCGGCCTGAATCGGTGCGCCAGGACTTCCGCCGGATCCGCGCTCAGTAGGGGCGGTCGATGGCGCGGATCGTCGCGTTCATCCCGGACCTGTTGTTCGGTTCGAACGTGCTCGGCTCGCTCCGCGCCGCGGGCCATGACGCGGTGCTGGTCTCAGACGCCGATGCGCTGCGCAGCGAGCTGCCCGGCGCGCAGGTCCTGGTCGTGGACCTGACCGCTGATGCCGGCGCGCGGATCGCCCAGGTGACCGCGGCCGAACGTTCCGGCGTCAAGACACTCGCCTTCTACGCGCACGTGGAGCAGGACGTCCGCGCGCGGGCCGAGCAGGCCGGGTTCGACCTGGTCGTGCCCCGCTCGCGGATGGCGCGGGAGGGCCCTGCCGTGGTCAGCCTCCTGACGGCCGGCTAGGGGCCGACTCCGTGAAGCTCGACTGGACCGAGCGTCGGGTCGAGCTCGGTCGCCTGAAACACGCCGGAGGGAGTGATCGTGTCCATCACCTTCGGGACCTGGTTCGGATCGAACGAGCAGATCGGGCTCGTCCCGCCGGGCGCGCAGACGCCGAACGTGAAGCCGCCGGGCGTGGAGGTGAAATCCCGCGCCTGGTAGCTGTTGAAGCCGTTCTGGCCGGTCAGGGCGACGGTGAACTTCCATCCCGATCCCACCGTGCCGAACACGGACTGGGGCACGATCAGCGTGGCGGTCTGGCTCGGCTCGTCGACCACGAAGACCGCGTTGCCGAGCGATGCCCCGGACGCGGCGACCCAGATCGGTGACGCGAAGCCCTGCGCCTCGAGCCGCTCGCTCCAGGCGCTGTCGGGCGCGATCCCGTAGTTCAGCTGCGGGTAGGCGGCCGTGGTCGAGGTGCTGGTGGCTGCCGGGTCGTGCACGTAGACGTCGAGCAGCTGCGCGCCGAAGTTGTTCCCGAAGGTGGGCACCAGCTTGGCGATGCTGACCTGGATGTAAACGTTCGTCCCGTCCTGGTTGACCTTCAGGCCGGTCAGATCGAACGAACCGGCGGTGAAGCTCGGGTCGGTCGGATACTGATATGTCCCCGGGCCGTTGTCGTCGCCGACGGGATCCGGCACATCGAGCACCGGGGTTCCGGGCAGCGCCGCGTTGATCACGGTGAGCTGGCTGTAGCCGGTGCTGCGCCCGCGCGTGGCGGTCACCGTGATCGTCGTGCTCCCGAACCCGGTCGGCACGACCACGGACCAGTTGCCCGCGCTGTCGGCGATCGTGGACGCCGTTCCGGCCACGCCGCCGGCTGCTCCGGAGCCCTCGGCGGCGATGCGCGCTCCGGGGGCGCTCGTCCCGGTCACTGTCACGGTCGAGCTGGAGACGCGGATGCCGCTGGTCGGCGAGCTCACGGTCAGCGGGAGTGATCCCGGCATCCCACGAGTGACGTAGCGCCTCGTCACGATCCCCGGCGTCTCGAGGTCGCGTCCGGCGCTCAGCGCCAGCGCCAGCCGGGCGTACTGCGACTGGGCCCACGTGAGCGGACTGGCCGACCCGGCCGGCTTGCCGTCGACGAAGCCAATCGAGGCGACGGTGGGGTCGGTGCCGAACGGCGACGGCGGGACGCTCTGCGGGTTCTCCCAGACCTGCTCCGGCTCGAGCCCTTGGCCAGAGGTCATGTTCCGCATTGCATTCAGGAGCGTCGTCGCGCCGGCAGGCATACCCGCCGCGATGTCGTACTCGCCGCGCTCGCCGCCCAGGACGGGCCAAAGGTGCCCCGAGCCGACATTGCCCGAATTGGCTCCCGGATCGAAAGTGGGCCACGGCTTGCCTTCGATGGTGCAGTTCGTCGGGTCGGGCACGTGGCAGTCGCCGTAGCCGTCCTCCGAGCCGGGCGTGCTCGTGCCGTAGCGGTAGAAACCCGGGCCGCTCGCAGTCGTCACCTCGATGACCGAGTTGATGACGCCGAGCGAGGTCTCGACATCGGGATCGCTGGCAGGCAGGACGCCGAGCCGGACGAGCTCGAGGAAGCCCTGGTCGACGATCGCTCGCTGGTCCGCGGTGATGCTCCCGTTGCCCAGGTTGTAGGTGATCGCGGCGTCCGGATCGCCGGTCTTGGACACGCGAATGAAGTAGCGCCCAGTCCCGTACGGGCCGGTGGTGGTGACCGTCCAGGTCTTGATGTTGCGGGCGAAGTAGTCGGCGGTGGCCTGGTAGATGTCTTGGCGGACGAAGTCCCCGTTGACCCGCGCGATGTTCGCCGCCGCGGTCAGCCCAGCGATTTCGGCGGCGATTGTCGAGGGCGAGTAGCCCGACTGCTCCTCCCAGCGCTCGACGCCGTCCGAGGGGCCGTGCGCGACCAGGAAGTCGGCAGCCGGGATCACGTGGTTCTTGTACAGCCCGGCGTCGTGTGCCAGGCCGGATTGCCAGTCCATCAGGATCGGATAGGAGGTCTCGTCGAGCTGGAGGCCGCCGGTGTCCGGCGCCACCTTGCCGTTTTCGAGCGAGTTGCGCGGCATCGACCCGTCGGGCTGCTGCTGGCGCTCGAACAGGAACCGCGTGGCGTCCTGCGCCGTGCCGACGTCGCCCGCCACCAGCAGGCCGGTGAACGCCTCGTAGAGGTCACGCGCGAACACCTCGCGGTAAGAGCCGAAGTACGTCGGCTCGCCACTGGTGAAGTTGCCCGCGGGGATCGCCTGGCCCCACGGCGACGCGAGACCGGCCGCAATCGCACCCGGGAAGGTCTTGTCCTCGCTCGCCTTGACCACGTTGACCGACTCGTAGTACTCACGGACAGCCGCCGAGCCGAGCTTCCGAGATGGACGGCGCAGCCCGCGGTCGTAGCGCAGCCACTGCGCCTCGTAGCGGACCCAGGCAGCGTCGAAGGACCGGTTCAACGACGCACCGGCCGTCGACTGCGCCTCAGGCTGCGTCTGTCCGAACCCGAGCGCCAAGTCGACCGTGCGCGAGCGCGGCAGGGCGAGCGCGGCGGTCAGGGCGACGTGCCCGTCGGGCGCGGAGCTGTAGGAGGTCAAGGTGTGCGCCGAGTCGAGCATGTTGAGACCATCGCTGGCCGTGCCCGCGTAGCCGACGCTGGCCGTCGAGAACCCGTCGGAGGACTGGAGCGCCATGTACGTCGGCACCGCGTAGTCGCGGTTGGCCGCGTTGGTGACGGTGTTGGTGTTGAACGCGACCGGGACGTTCTGGCCGGTCACCACGGCCGAGTTCCCGCCCGCGTTCTGCGAGCCGCCGCCTCCGGTGCCGCCGGCGAGCGGATCGAGCCGCACGTACAGCCGGTTGCTGCGCGGACCCTCGAAGCGGACTCGCATCAGGACCGCGTTGCGCCCGGGATCTGCGATGTAGGTGGTGGTGATCCGATAACCGTGAGTGGCGTTCGATGCCACGATCGTGCAGCTCATCCCGGTCGGATCGGGCACGACCCGGTAGCGCATGTCGCGAGTCTGCAGGTCTGTGAAGGTGCTCCCGTCAGTGACGAGATACTGGAGCGTGTGGACATTGGTCGCGTCAACCGTCGGCCAGTAGGTGTCCGACAGCACGCCGTCGGCGATCGTGAACCAGACCTTCGACGACGTGTTGCGGGCGGTCCCGACGCAGTCCTTACGGGCGAGGTCGAAGTAGCTTTGTGCACCGGGGGCACCGGGAGCCGTCTGGGCGGCGGCGTTCGTCGGCGACACGAGTGCGACCAGCACCAGCGTGGCGCCGGCGAGCAAGCCAAGGACACGTCCCTTCATCGTCACCTACCCCTCTCGTCGTATGCCGATCGCAGCCTATGTGTCTCCCCAGGGGCGGTCAAGGTCAGGATGCTGCCGGCCCGTAGGCATCAACCCGCCGGCGCCGGAGTTGGCACGTTCCTCGCGAAGCCTGGGTCAAACGCGCGTGCCACGTCGGGGGCGCGGGGGACGATCCCGAACCTGGCCTCCCAGTTCGCCCAAGCTCGTAGGCGCGCCGGATCGAGTTCGCCCACCCGGTGGTGAGGCCCTTGGAAGGCCGGCAGGAGCGCATTGAGCTGCGTCATGACGAGGCTAGGGTCGAGCCCGGGGACGAATTGCTCGAGGTCCTCGGCGCTCCGCGACGGGTCGAGCAGCGTGAAGTCATAGCCGTACACGAGCGCGTCCACCACCTTCTGGGTCAGCCGCGCGTCGTCGGTGACCGTGCGCCGCGTCGCGCAGAGCACGAGTTCCGGGTACGACGGAGCCCTATAGTCGTCGACCCGGAATATGTGAAAGCCCGGCCGCTTGATCCTGATCGCCTGGCCCTCGTCGTTCCAGAAGGCAGTGGCGGCGGCCACCCGCCCGGCCAGCAGGTCGGCCACGGC
>JAFAZZ010000156.1 GCA_019239375.1 Solirubrobacterales bacterium
TCGAGACCGGCCTGCCGACGCGCTACTACCTCCCGGAGTCGGACGTCGACGGGTCGCTGCACGAGGATTCAGAGCTCGAAACCGGATGCCCGTACAAGGGATTCGCCTCCTACCGCGACGTGATCCTCGACGAGCGGCGCCACCCGAACCTGTTCTGGTTCTACCAGCGCCCGTTCCGCGAGGCGTCCGAGGTCAAGGGCTACCTCGCCCCCTACAGCGAGCGGGTGGACCTGATCGTCGACGGCGAGCTCCAAGACCGGCCAGGGAGTCCGCTTCGCCGGCGGGGCCAGCGGACCAGACGCGCCGCCTGACCGGGCGCTTCGAATCGCTGCTGGTCAGGCCTCGGTGCGACGGCCGGCTTCATGCGTGCGCGCCAGCTGTGACGGTGCCGACGGTTACCGTGGTGGCGGCCTCCATGACCGCGCCGACGAGTTCGATCTCGTGGTCGAGCTCGCGCCGTTGACCTTTGCTCAGCGGGCGCAAGGGTTCGACTGTGATGTCAAGCCGATGGCCGGAGCGCCGCTGATGCCAGACTCCTCCTACGACGCCGTCGAGCAGTAGTACCGGGTAGTTTCCGGCCTGGCCCGCCGGGGTGAGGGCGCGAGCCGCGGCCGGTCCTGGGAAGAGCCACTCCCGAGGTTGGGCGGCGACGATGTAGGCGTCGAAGTAAGGCAGTAGGCGAACTCCGCGGTGTGGCGCGCTCGGTGTTCGCGTGTCCCCGGCGAGAGTCCAGCTCGGCTCGCTGTCCAGCAGTACGCGCTCGACCTCGTCGCCTAGCTCGTTGAACACGGCGGCGGCGTACCGCTGTGGGATGCCCAGCCATTTCGCGAAGTGCTGTGGCCGGGCCGGCCCGTAGGAGTACAGGTAGCTTGTGAGAAGCGCGCGGAGGGAAGCCTTTGTTTCGGCAGGCCGAAAGCCTGGCAGCCAGCGGTGCGGGTTGGTGTAGGTCACCTTTCGCTGCCGGTCCGCTCCGAAGCACAGCATCCCCCGATGAGCGGCCGCGCTGGTGAGCTGGCGCCAGCGCGGCCACTTGTCTTGGAACGCCTCCATCGTCCGCTCGACGGCCCACTCGCCGACCCGACCGGCGATCGCTTCCGTCAGCTCGTCGACCGTCAACTCACTGTCCGCCAACGCCTCGCCGATGGCCGCGATCACCTCCTCCGTCTGCTCGGGAGTGAACCGAACCCCCTCAGGATGCGAAGACCGCCTGGAGGGCAAGCCCGATAGCGCACCCGTCCACATAGGCAAGTCAACGGTCGCCAGCAGGTGGATCGTCCCGCGGGGGCCAAACGTCTTGACCAGGGAGCGCTCCTCCCAGAGCGCTCGCCGGACGTCGGCGCGGGCCGCGCCGGCGATCCGACGCCCGATAGAGAGTTCAGCGGCACTGAGGACCTGGGCGTGCGCACCGCAAAGTGCGCGAGCGATCTCCACCGGCCCCAGGTCCGTAGCCGGTTCGTCCAACGCATGCCGCACCATCCGCCGCGCTACAACCTCGCTCCACGTCAGCGCCGCCGGACTCGCAGCCTTCGCACTCACGGAGGCATCGCCCCCTCCGGAGTGATCACGAGCGTGTAAAGCCTCGCTCTGGCGACGCGCATCGTCGCGAATCGCCTGATGGGGAACAGGGCCCGTGACGTCGCTTCCGTCATTCAGTCCCGGTCGTGCAGCACCGGCGCGTACGAGATCCCGACGATCGCGCCCTCCGGTGACTGCAGCCTGGCCACCGTCTGGCCCCACGGCTCCTTGCGCGGTGGGTGCAGCAGCTCGTAGCCGTCTTGCTCGAGCTCCTGTGCCGCGGGGCGCACGGCGCCGGCGTCCGCAACGTCGAACTCGATGCTGACTTGCGGCACCGGCCGCTCCGCAGGCCACTGCGGCGTTCCGAAGCACGCCTCCGCGGCCTGGGACAGCGGCCAGATACCAAAGGACCTGCAGCCGGCGATCTGCTCGCTGTGGTGATAGTCGTCGCCGTGGCTCTCAAGCGCCAGCCCGAGCGCGTCGACGTATAGCTTGCGGCTGGCGGGCGGATCGGGCGCGATCACCGCCACGGTCGAGAGGAACTCTATGTTCATGCCATCTCCTCGTTTGGCCGGTGCTCATCCAACGATCGAAGCAGTTTCCGAAAACCGTGCCACCTCGCGGCGAGGAGGTCAGGTGCGCTCTTGTTGGAGCGCATCGTGTCGTACCAGCTCGCTGCGTGAGGCGATCCCGAGCTTGCTGAACACTTTGCGCAGGTGGTAATCGATCGTGCGTGGGCTGAGGTAGAGCCGTGCGGCAATTTCGCGGTTCGTCATGCCCTCGGCGACTAGGGTCGCG
>JAFAZZ010000184.1 GCA_019239375.1 Solirubrobacterales bacterium
TCGCGGTGCGAGTTCGAGATGCAGTCCATCCCCGTGTCGCCGCCGCCCACCACGATCACCCGCTTGCCCGCCGCGGTGATCTCGGTCCCCCGCGCCGGCGCCTTGAACCGGCGGCCTTCGCGGGCGGCCACCCAGCGGTTGCGCTGATACAGGTAGTCCATGGCGGGGTGGATCCCCCGCAGCTCACATCCCGGCGCCTCGAGGTCGCGCTGCACGCGCGAGCCGATGGCCACCACTACCGCGTCGTATCGCTCGGAGATCTCGCGGGCCGACACCGAGCGCCCGACGTTGACGTCGTAGGCAAACTCGATCCCCTCCTGCCTGAGGATCGCCACGCGCCGGTCGATGATCCGCTTCTCGAGCTTGGCGTCGGGCACGCCGAAGCGCAGCATGCCTCCCGGACCTTCGTCGCGCTCGTACACCGTGACGGTGTGGCCGCAGCGGTTGAGCTCGTCCGCCGCGGCCAGACCCGCCGGACCTGAACCGATCACGGCGACCCGCTTGTCCGTGCGCCGTGACGGCGGATCGGGAACGACCCAGCCTTCCTCGAACGCCCGCTCCGCGATCGCCATCTCGATCTGCTCGATCGTCACCGGGTCGTCGTTGATGTTCAGCACGCAGGCCGACTCGCACGGCGCGGGGCAGATGCGCCCGGTGAACTCGGGGAAGTTGTTGGTGGCGTGCAGCTGGTCGATCGCTTCGCGCCACTTGCCCCGGTAGACGAGGTCGTTCCACTCGGGGATCAGGTTGCCGAGCGGACACCCCTCGTGGCAGAACGGGATGCCGCAGTCCATGCACCGCGCCCCCTGCTGGCGCAGCTCCGGCTCCGGCTGCAAGACGAAGTACTGCTTGTAGTCGCGCACACGCTCCCGCGGGTCGCGCTTGTCAAAGCCGACCCGGTGGATCTTGAGAAACGCGCCGAGCTCGCCCATCGAAACCTAAGCCTCGACCGCCTCGCCGCGCGAGCCCGCCTCGCCTCGCGCCACCACCTCGCGCTCCGCCGCTTCGGCCAGCGCCCGCTTGTAGTCGCGCGGCATCACCTTGACGAACCGCTCCCGCGCGCCCCGCTCCCACGAGGCCAGGACATTTCGCGCCACCAGCGAGCCGGTGCGCGCCACGTGCTCGGCAATCAGCTCCCGCACCTCGTTTTCATCGACCACCGTGAGTTCCTCGAGGTCGACCAGCTCGAGATTGCAACGCCCCTCGAAACGCCGGTCGACGTCCCACACGTACGCGATCCCCCCGCTCATCCCGGCGGCAAAGTTCCGGCCGGTCCGGCCGAGCACGACCACCCGCCCGCCGGTCATGTATTCGCACCCGTGGTCGCCCACCCCCTCGACGACGGCGCACGCGCCCGAGTTCCGTACGGCGAACCGCTCGCCGGCCAGCCCGCGGAAGAACGCCCGGCCAGCCGTGGCGCCGTACAGCACGGTGTTGCCGACGATCATGTTCTCCTCGGCCCGGAAGCGGTGCTTTTCGGGCGGGCGCACCGAGACCACGCCCCCCGACAGGCCCTTGCCAGCGTAGTCGTTGGTCTCACCGCGCAGCGAGAACGTCACGCCAGGCGCCAGCCAAGCCGCGAAGCTCTGCCCGGCCGAGCCGGTGAACGAGATCTCGATCGTGCCCTCGGGCAGCCCGCCGGCGCCGTGCCGGCGCGCGATCTCACCGCTCAGAATCCCGCCGACGGTCCGGTTCACGTTCCTGACCGGGATCGGGCCTAGCTTCACCGCGTCGCGACCTTCCAACGCCGGCGTGCACCGCCGCACGAGCTCCCAGTCCAACGCATCGTCGAGCACCGGCTGCTGCGGCCGCGTCCGGCAGCGCGGCGTCCCCGCCGGCAGGTCGGGCGGCGCGAGCACCATCGACAGATCAACTCGCCCGGCCTTCCAGTGGTCGATCGCACGGTCCATGTCGAGCAGCTCGGTCCGCCCGATCATGTCCTCGAAGCGCCGCACCCCCAGCGAGGCCATGATCCCGCGCACCTCCTCGGCCACCAGCATCAGGTAGTTGACCACCTGCTCGGGTGTGCCGCGGAAGCGCCGGCGCAGCTCGGGATCCTGCGTGGCGATCCCCACCGGGCAGGTGTTCAGGTGGCAGACGCGCATCATGATGCAGCCCATCGCGATCAGCGGTGCGGTGGAGAACCCGAACTCGTCGGCGCCCAGCAGCGCCGCGACCACCACGTCGCGGCCGGTGCGCATGCCCCCGTCCACCTCGACGACGATCCGGGAGCGCAAGTCGTTCAGGAGCAGCGTCTGCTGGGTCTCGGCCAGCCCGATCTCCCACGGTACCCCCGCCCCCTGGACGGAGGACTGCGGCGAGGCCCCCGTGCCGCCGTCGTGGCCGGCGATCGTCACGTGGTCGGCGTTGGCCTTGGCCACGCCGGCCGCCACCGTCCCGACCCCGACCTCGCTCACCAGCTTCACCGACACCGACCCCGTCGGGTTGGCACAGCGCAGGTCGTAGATCAGCTGTTTGAGGTCCTCGATTGAGTAGATGTCGTGGTGGGGCGGCGGCGAGATCAGCCCCACACCGGGAGTCGAGTTGCGCAGCCAGGCGATGTACCCGTCGACCTTGTGGCCCGGCAGCTGGCCGCCCTCACCCGGCTTGGCCCCCTGGGCCATCTTGATCTGGAGCTGATCGGCGTTCACCAGGTAGTGGATCGTGACGCCGAACCGCCCCGATGCCACCTGCTTGATCGCCGACCGGCGCATGTCTCCGTTCGGATCGGGCTGGTAGCGGCTGGGGTCCTCACCGCCTTCACCCGTGTTGGAGCGGGCGCCGAGCCGGTTCATCGCGATGGCCAGCGTCTCGTG
>JAFAZZ010000206.1 GCA_019239375.1 Solirubrobacterales bacterium
CGATATCGCCGAGGAGCTCCGGTGGCCGCTTCCGGATGATGTCGGACTGCATCCAGGCGACCTGCGCGTCCTCCCCCGGCCCGCCGGAATCGTCGCCTACCGTCTCATACCCACACCCGCCACCGCACTGTCCCGCCCGCCGACCCACGCGGAAACCCACGCCGGCAGCCCGCGTTCGGTGGATCCGTCTAGGCCCGATCCCTTCAGCCGGACCGTGTGAAGGTCAGGTGGGTGACGCCGCTGGGCGTCGAGACCGCCTCGACCTCGTAGTCCGCCTCGAGGGCCTCGAGGCCGTCCCACAACCGCACCCCGCGACCAAGCACGATCGGCACCTGGACCAGGTGGACGTGGTCGACGAGCCCCGCCGCGATGAAGTCACGGGCGACGGTCGGGCCGCCGCCGATGCGCACGTCCCGGTCGCCGGCCGCCTCGCGCGCGACGTCGAGCGCCTCTGCCGGCGAGGCGTCGAGGAAGTGGAACGTCGTTCCGCCGGCCATCTCGATCGGCGGCCGCGGCCGGTGGGTGAGCACGAAGGTCGGCGTGTGGAACGGCGGGTGGGGACCCCACCATCCCTTCCAGTCAGCGTCGTCCTGCCAGCCAGGCGGGCCGAACTTTCCCGCGCCCATGATCTCGGCGCCGATTCCCGGCTCGTGCTGGCGGGCGATGGCATCGTCGGTGCCGTCACTGCCTCCGGCAGCACCGACAATCGGCGCACCGAAGCGGGTGGCGAACATCCACTCGTGCAGCCGGTTGCCGGCGTGCCCCATGGGAGCATCGGCGCGCTGCCCCTCGCCGGTGGCGAAGCCGTCCAGCGAGATGGAGAGGTTGTGGATCCGTGTGAGTGTCATCTGCCTTGCCTTCGGGTCGCTCCTCTGGGGTGTTGACCACCGCCGCGGTCCGGACTCATCGCCCCCAGCACACCAAGCCTAGGGCATGTGTAGCGCCCGGCGAGGCGGGTTGACGTGGGCGGAGCCTCGAGTGGACCGTCACCCGCGCCAAGCTCGACGCGCTGCTCGCGCGCCTCTCCGACCGCCGAGCTGCAACTCCGACTGGCCGCCTAACCACTAGAACTTCCGGAAAGGTCTATTAGCGCGGCCTCAGGCGCTCGCCGAGGCGGGCGCCCTGCTCCCAGCGCCCGCCATGCCCGCGCTCGCCTGTGTCCAGATGATTGCGTCCCGTGCGGGCCCGACGCCGATCATCGCAGTCGGGACGCCGACAAAGTCGGACATGAACTGGAGGTACTCGCGCGCGGCGGGCGGCAGATCCGATTCCTCGCGGCAGTCGCTCAGGTCCTCCGTCCACCCCGGCAGCTGGACGTACTCGCCGGTCGCGTGATGCAACACGGTCTGGTGGTAGGGGAAGTGCTCGAACTCGGCCCCCTCGGCGCCGCGGTAGCGCGTGCACACGTTGAGCTCGTCGAGGCCTGAAAGCACGTCGAGCTTCATGACGGCCAGCGCGGTCAGCGAGTTGATCCGCGCCGCATAACGAAGCGCGACCAGGTCGAGCCACCCCACCCGGCGTGCGCGGCCCGTGGTGGTTCCGTACTCGCCGCCGCGCTCGCGGATCTGATCCGCGAGCGTGCCGTTGAGCTCGGTCGGGAACGGTCCCGCACCGACGCGCGTGCCGTACGCCTTGGTCACGCCCCAGATCTCATCGATGTCCTTCGGGCCGACTCCGGCGCCGACGCAGGCGGCACCGGCGACGGGGTTGGAGGAGGTCACGAACGGATAAGTCCCGTGATCGATGTCGAGCAGTGCGCCCTGCGCGCCCTCGAACACGACGCATCTGCCTGCGTCGAGTTGATCGTGCACGAGCCGCGTGGTGTCGGCGATGTACTGCTCGAGCCGGTGGCCGTACGTCAGGTACTCCTCGGTCATCGTCTGGAGGTCGAGACGCGGGTCCTTCGCGAACGGGCGAAGCGAGAGCCGCTTGGGCTCGAGCGCGGCGATGATCTTCTTCTTCAGGATCTTCTCGTCGAGCAGGTCCTGGACACGGATGCCGAGGCGCGCCGCCTTGTCGGCGTAGCACGGGCCAATCCCGCGCCGTGTGGTCCCGATCTGGAGCTTGCCCAGCTTCGCCTCTCCCGCATGGTCGAGCAACAGGTGGTAAGGCATGATCAGGTGCGCGTTGGCCGAGATCCGCAGGCCGGTCGTGTCGACCTTGCGGCGACTCAACTCCTCGAGCTCGTCGGTGAGCACCTTCGGGTCGATGACGACACCGTTACCGATCACGCACAGCTTGCCTCTGTGCAGGATCCCCGACGGGATCAGGTGGAGCTTCCACGTCTGGCCGTCGCGAACGATCGTGTGCCCCGCATTGTTGCCGCCCTGGAAGCGCACGACCGCGTCGGCCTTCTCGGCCAGCAGGTCAGTGACCTTTCCCTTTCCCTCGTCGCCCCATTGGGCACCGACAATCACGATTCCAGGCATCCCGCGATGAGTGTACGCGGGGGGCGGGCGAGCCGGGACGGGAGGCGCCCGGGCGGGCGCCGCAGGCGCACGCAAGGCCGAGCCGGGACGGGAGGCGCCGGGGCGGGCGCCGCAGGCGCCCGGAAGGCACGGCGCGTCAGGCGCGTAGCCATCCGCGGCGCACGCCGGGCGCCCCCAGCTTGGCGCGAGGCCTACCGCGCACCGCGCAGCGCCACGGACGACCCGCCGTCGACCGCCCGCCGGGCGCCGTCAAGCGAGCGCTGGAGCTCTTCCAGCACGCGCACCACCCGCAAACCGCTGGCCCCGTCCGAACGCGGCTGCTCGCCGGTGCGGACGCAGTGCACGAAGTGCTCGCATTCGATCCTCAGCGGCTCGACGTTGGGGATCCGCGGGGAGAAGATGTCGCCGCTGCGGGTGATGTATTCGCCGTAGCTGCGGGCGTCTTCGTCGAAGCCCTTGTCGTAGATCGTGAGCTTGCCTTCGAGCGCCATATCGTCGAACGTCGCCATGCGGCGCGAGCCGACGACGGTGAAGCGGCGCTCCTTGTGGGGATCGAGCCACGACAGGTGAAGATGCGCGCAGAGCCCGGAGGGGAAGCGCAGGAAGCAGAACACGATGTCCTCGACGCCCTCGCGGACATAAGACTCCCCGTGCGCGATCGCCTCCCATGGCTCCTCGTCCGCCAAGTGCAGCACGACCGATACGTCGTGCGCGCCGAGGCTCCAGAGCGCGTTCTCGTCGGCG
>JAFAZZ010000238.1 GCA_019239375.1 Solirubrobacterales bacterium
GCGCAAGCCAGCAGGGCGTCGGCGCCCACGGCAAAGGCCGCGATCGGGATCAGGCCGGCCGGCAGCCGGGCGCCGAAGTCGGCCGGCATCGCGTGGATGAAGATCGGCATCTCGAGCCGCTCCGCCTCGCTCCAGAACTCTTCGAACTCGGATCCATGCAGGGCCCGCCCGAGAACGTTGGAGGCGATCTCGATCGCCACCAGCCCCATGTCGTGTACGCGCGCGAGCTCGGCGGTGGCCAGGTCGGGTGCCTGCATTGGGACCATCGCCATCCCGTGAAGCCGGCGGGGGTCGGCCTCGCACAGCGAAGCGATGAACTCATTCACGCGGCGCGAGAGATCGAGCCCCTCAGCGTCGGGCAGCGCGTAGTCGAGCAGGGGCGGCATCGGCGAGACGACCTCGGCATCGACGCCGCTGCGCTCCAGTTCCTCCAGCCGGCGCTCGGCCGAGTAGAACGCATCCACCGCCTTGAACTGCATTCGGTCGGTCTCGAGCAGCCGGGCGTGCGGGTCATCGCACGGCCCGACCCGCGGCCCGCGATGATCCTGGCTCGACCCGGCCGGCTCCAACGAACCGGGTATTACGTGCGCGTGCATGTCAACGAGCACTGGCTGCCTCCTCTGAAGTGGTGCCGACGCCGGCCATGGCCGATCCCGGATCGGGGCAGACGCAGACGTGAATGGCATCGCCGTCGGCGAGCGATCTGATCGCCGCTTCGGTTTCGGCCACCTCGAACGTCCCGGAGGACATCCGCTCGAGCGGGAACCGGCGCGACTCGATGATCCGGATCGCCTCGATGTATGCCTCCGCGTTCACTCCGAACGCGCCGCGGACGGTCAGCCCCTTGTTGATCAGCCGGTCGGTGACGAACTCGATCGCCCGATTGCCTTTCAACCCGGCCAGGACGATCCGTCCGCTGTGCCGCACCGCTTCCACAGCGTCGAGCACAGGCTGCGTGGCCATCGGCGTGAGCTCGAGCACGACGTCGGCCATGGCGCCGTCGGTGATCTCGCGCACGCGCTCGACGACGTCCTCGCGGTCAACGTTGATCGTGTGGTCCGCGCCGAACTCTCGGGCCAGGGCGAGCTTGGCCTCGTCGCGAGCCAGACCGGTGACGATGATCGTGCCGGCGCCGGCCGCCCTCGCCGCGATCACCGAGGTCAGCCCGCGCTGCCCGGGGCCGAGGATCAGCACGGTGTCGCCCAGTCCCACCTCGCCCAGCATCGCGGCCCAGCGCACACCGGCCCCGAGCGGGTTGAACATGACGGCTAGCTCCGCTGGCAGTTCCTTCGATACCTTGTGCAGGATCGCCCAGGGGTGCAGGTAGAGATACTCGGCGAACCCGCCCCACAACCCGGGCGAGCGCGCCAAAGGCGTCATCCCGTAGGCGCCGTCGCGATTGGGGCAGGACATGTAGCGTCCGGTCAGGCAGTAGTCGCAGGCCCGGCACGGCCGCAGGATCTCGACCGCTACCCGATCCCCCACCGAAACGCCCCAGCGCTCGGCCGCTCGCTCGCCCACCTCCTCGACGATGCCCAGCGGCTCGTGCCCGGGAATCAGCGGGAACATGCCCTCCCGAACCAGATGGCCGCGGTACTGCTCGACGTCTGACCCGCACACGCCGCATGCCTCGACCCGGAGCAGGCCCTCATCCGGTCCGATCTGCGGACGCTCGAACTCCCGGATCTCGTACTCCATCGGCCCGGTCTGAACAGCTCCACGCACTCCCACTAAAACCCTCCCAGCATCGTCTCGTCTTCGTACAAGGGAATAAGCGGGAGCGGCTCCGCCTTCTCCTCCGGCGGCGTATAGCCCCAGTACTTAGCCCGCGCGCCGCCGTCGATCACGAAGTCGCAGCCGGTGATCAGCCGCGCGTAGTCTGAGCACAGCCAGGCCACGCAGTGCCCGATGTCGGTCGGCGTGGACGGCTCCATCGGCATGTTCCCCCGCACATCGATCTTCCCCGCGTCTCTCCACCACGACGGCCGGTCGGGCGGCGGCGCAAAATGTCGCCGCAGGCCACCGCTCTCGGAGAGGGAGGCCAGCAGTTCCGGGTTGTCAGGCCGGGGCGCGGTGGGGGAGTAGGAGTTGACGCGGATCCCGTACGGCGCCAGATCCATGGCAGCAGCGCGAGTGAAGTTGGCCAATCCGCCCTTGTGGAACGCGTAAGCGATCACCCCGGCGCAACCCTGCCAGGCGTTCGAGGACAGGATGTTGACGATGCTCCCTTTGATCCCCCGCTCGATCATCGAGATGGCCACGTGCTTGGTGTTCAGGAACGTGCCGGTGCCGGCCACCGCGACCGCGCGGTTCCAGAACTCGACGCTCTCCTCGAGGACGCCTCGGCCGCCCAGCAGCGCCGCGTTGTTGATCAGGATGTCGATCCGCCCCCACGCTTCGAGCACCTCGCTCACGTAACCCCTCACCGAATCCTCATCGGTGACATCGCCAACCACCGCCATCGCCTCACCGCCGTGGCGCTCGATCCGGCGCACCGACGCGGCCGCCGCATCAACAGCGACGTCGTTGCAGGCCACGCGCGCGCCATATCGCGCCAGCCCCAGCGCGATCCCGCTGCCGATATTCGGTCCCGCGCCGGTCACCAATGCCACCCGGCCTTCGAGCGAGACCTCCACTAAGCACGCCCGTCGATGATCACGCTCTTGACCTGTGTGTAATCGAGGATCGACTCGGCGCTCACGGTTCGCCCGAACCCGCTCGACTTGTAGCCCCCAAACGGCGCTCCGATTACCCCGCCCGACCACAGCGTGTTGATCGACACCTGTCCGGCCTCGATCCGGCGAGCCAGCCGCACCGCCTTGCCTACGTCGCGCGTCCACACCGAGGCGACCAACCCGTAGCGGGTGCCGTTGGCGATCCGGAGCGCCTCCTCCTCGTCCCCGGATGACAGCACCGATAGCACCGGGCCGAAGATCTCCTCCTGGGCGATCCGCATGTCTGGGCTGACCCCGTCGAAGATCGTCGGCTCGACGAAATATCCCCGGTCAAACCCGGAAGGCTTGCCACCTCCGACGACCACGCGAGCTCCCTCGGACCGCCCGCTCTCCAGATAGCCCAGCACGCGCTGCTCCTGCTTGGCGCTGATCAGCGGTCCCATGTCCACGTCCTCGTACCACGGTCCCACCCGCACCTGCCTGAACCTGTCCGCGAGCCCCGAAACAACCTCGTCCCGGATCGCCGAGTCGACCACTACGCGGGAGCCTGCGGCGCAGATCTGGCCCGTGTTCAGCGTGATGCTCCGCGCGATCGTGGGGATGGCCTTGTCCAACGGCGCATCCCGCAGGACCACCTGCGGCGACTTGCCGCCCAACTCGAGGTGCAGCGGAATCAGGTGCGAAGCGCACGCCTCCATCACCCGGCGTCCTGTCTCCGGCGAGCCCGTGAAACTCATGTGGTTGACCAGAGGGTGAGCGGCCAAAGGCGAACCCACGTCCGGCCCGTACCCCGTCACCACGTTTATCACGCCGGGGGGAATGCCGGCTTCGAGCGCCAGCTTCACCAGCAGCAGGCACGTCAAGGGCGCATCCTCGGCCGGTTTGATCACGACCGTATTGCCCATCGCAATGGCCGGTCCCGCGTCGTTCACCGTGTTCGGGCCCGGGGCGTTCCAGGGGATGATGCTCCCGCACACCCCGTAGGGTTCGCGGAGCGTCATTCCGATGACGTCGGGGAAGTGGCTCGGCAGCGTGTGGCCGGTGGCCTTGTCGGCCAGCCCCGCGGTGAAGGTGAGGATGCCGGGCATCGGTGCCGGGCCCCACTTCGGCCGGCCGACCTCGAGCCGCTCGAGCAGGTCGATCTCCCCGGCATGCTCGCGACACAGCGCGGCCCAGTCGAGCAGCAGCTGTCCACGTCGGCTGGGGCTGGTGTCCCGCCACGCCGGGAAGGCGTCGGAGGCCGCCGTCACCGCGTCCGCGACGTCGTCGGCGGCGCTGCGCGGCACATGCGCCAGAACCTCACCCGTCGCAGGGTTCTCGACGGCGAGCGTCGAAGCACCGCGGCCCGCCACCCACTCGCCGCCGATCAGCTGCGTGCCCTCTGGGAACAGCGACTGGACATCGAGGGTTTCCGGGGCTTCCTGGATGGCCATAAGCGTTCCTCCTGCCTCTCAGTTGCCAAGCTGGTGTGGGGTGCTGCCGCCTGCGGGCGCCACCACGCCCGACTGGGCGCGCGCGACCTCCTGCGCGCTCGCCTCCGGCGCCGGCGCATCGACCGCGACTGGGAAGTGGCAGGCGGCGTAGTGGCGGTCGGCAAGCCGTCGCAAAGGCGGCTCCACGGCGGCGCACACGTCCTGCGCCCGCGGGCATCGGGTGCGGAACCGGCAGCCGCTCGGTGGGTCGATCGGCGAAGGCGGCTCACCCCGGATGGTCTTCGTCACGGCGGCCCGCGGCGCCGTGGGATCCGGGTTCGGAATCGCCGCCAGGAGCGCGACCGTGTACGGATGAAGCGGCTCTCGATACAACGAGTCGGCCGGCCCGATCTCGACCAGCTTCCCCAGGTACATGACCGCCACCCGGTCGGAAACCTGCTTGACCAGCGCCAGATCGTGGGCGATGAACAGATAGGTGAGCGAGAGCTCGGAGCGCAAGCGCTCGAGCAGGTTCAGGACCTGCGCCCGGATCAGCACGTCCAGCGAGGACACGGCCTCGTCGTAGATGATCAGCGCGGGGTCCAGCGCCAGCGCGCGCGCAATGGCGACCCGCTGCGCCTGGCCGCCCGAAAGCGCCCGCGGGCGGCGGTCGCCGTAGCGTCCAGGATCGAGGCCGACCCGGTCGAGCACCTCCTCCACGTGGCGCCGGCGCTCGGCCCGCGCCCCCGTCCGGAACGCGATCAGCGGCTCCTCCACGATCCGAGCCACCGACCACTTCGGGTCGAGCGACCCGAACGGGTCCTGAAAGACCATCTGCATGTGGCGCCGCGCGCGCAACAGCTCCCGCCCCTTGAGCTCGACCAGGTCGACGCCCTCGAACAGCACCTCGCCGGCTTTCGGCCGGGGCGCCTGCAGGATCGCCCGGGCCAGAGTCGATTTCCCCGATCCCGTCTCGCCCACGAGGCCGAGCGTCTCACCCTTATCGAGCGTGAAGGAGATGTCGGAGACCGCCTTGACCACGCCGCTGCGGACCCCGCCCTGGGCCCGGACCTCGAACTCCTGGACGAGGTTGCGCACGTCCAGAAGTGGCCCGCCCGTACTCACAGCCGCGCCTCGTCCGCACACGGGTGCCAGCAGGCCCAGAGGTGGTCCGGCTCGTGCTCCTCGAAGGCGGGCTCGTGGTCCCGGCAATGATCTGTGGCATTGGGGCAGCGCGGCGTGAACGGGCACCCCAGTTCGCGTAGCGCGAGGTTCGGCGGCTGACCGGGCACGGCAGCAAGCCGCGAATGCGAGGGGTTCTCCAGGCGAGGGATGGCGTCGAGCAGCGCCCGCGTGTAGGGCATCCGGACGTGGGCGAACAGCTTGCGCGTGGGAGCCCGCTCAACCGCTCGCCCCGCGTACATCACTACGACCTCGTCGGCGAAGCTCGCGGCCAGGCCGAGGTCGTGGCTGATCATGATGAGTGCCATACCCAGCCGCTGCTGGAGATCACGCAGGAGCTCCATGATCTGCGCCTGGGTGGTCACGTCGAGCGCGGTGGTCGCCTCGTCGGCGATGAGCAGCTTCGGCTCAGCGGCCAGCGCGATGGCGATCATCACTCGCTGGCGCATCCCACCCGAGAGCTGATGGGGGTACTGCTCGAGTCGCTCGCGTGCCGCGGGGAGCCGCACCAGCTCGAGCAGCTCGATCGCACGGTCCTGGGCAGCCGCCCGGGCAACCTTCTCGTGCGTCTGGATGGCCTCCCGGATCTGTGCCCCGATCCGCATCGTGGGATTCAGTGAGCGCGTGGGATCCTGAAACACCATCGCCACGCCCCGCCCGCGGTGTTCCCGCATGGCGTCCTCAGATAGCCCAACCATCTCCACGTCGTCGAATCGAATCGACCCGGTGACTGACGCGGTGGGCGGAAGCAGGCCCATGATGGCGCGTGAGGAGACCGTCTTGCCCGACCCGGACTCCCCGATGACCGCGACCGTCTGCCCACGGTCGACCGAATAGGTCAAGCCATCGACGGCCCGTACCAGCAGGCCGTCCTGCTGGAAATCAACCCGCAGATTGGACACCTCGAGCAGCGAGGCGCTCATCGACTGCTCCAGCGGGTCCGTAGGCCGTCACCGAGCAAGTTGAACGCGACCACAGTGATGAACAGGGCTGCGCTCGGCAGGAACACGTACCGGGGCTGCGCCGACAGCGTGCTCTGGCCCTGGGCGATCATGTTCCCCCAGCTCGGCGCGGGCGGCGGGACACCAAGGCCGATGAAGCTCAGCGCGCCTTCGAGGATCATCGTGATGCCCATCCCCAGCAGCGCGAAGGTGATCATCTGGGGCAGGATGTTCGGTGCGATGTGACCCAGCAGCATCCTGGGGAAGCTCGTCCCGGACAGACGCGCGGCGACCATGAAGGTCTGCTCGCGCACCCGCAACGTGGCTGCACGCGCGATCCGCGCGAACGCGGGTACGCTGAAAAAGCACAGGGCCCAGATCGTGTGCAGCTTGCTGGGACCGAGACCCTGCGCGATCGCTACCGCCAGCACCAGCGCAGGGAAGGCGATCAGCACATCGAGGATCCGCATGATCGTGGCGTCGCGCAAGCCCCCCATGTACGCGGCGACGGCGCCGAGGAGGCCGCCGAGCACGAGGCCGATCGCCTGCACCGCGAGCGCGATCTCGAGCGACGCGCGACCGCCGTAGAGCAGGCGCGCCCACTCGTCGTTGCCGACCGGATCGGTGCCGAGGAAATGACCGGAGGAGAACGCGGGCAGATTCGAATCGAGGATGCTGCCACCGGTCGGGGCGGGAACAGGCCCGATCAACGGCCAGATGAAGCAAAGCCCGAAGATGAAAGCGACCAGCACGCTCGGCGCGATCACCCCAAGCGAGCCGCGCCAGCGGCCGCCCACCTTCGCGGCCGCCGCCTCGTCGGCCGAGGGCGCGACGCCGGCTACGACGAGATCACTCGGTAGGTCGGCCATAGCGAATCCGCGGGTCGAGAACGGAGTACAGCACGTCGGCGAGCAGGTTGGCCAGGACCACGATCACGGCGAACACGAACACGATGCCCTCGATCACCGGAATGTCGCGGTTGTCGATCGCCTGGAGCAGCTCGTGGCCGATGCCGGGGATTCCGAAGATGTCCTCGACGACCACCGTGGCCCCGAGCAGCGTCCCCAGGTTCAGGGCCACCACCGTGATCAGCCCGAACAGCGAGTTGCGCAGGGCGTGGCGCGTGAGCACTCGCCATGGGCGTACCCCCTTGGCCCACGCCGTCACGACGTAGTCCTCGCCCTGCATCTGCTCGAGCAGGTCGGCGCGGAGCAGGCGGGTGTAGAAGCACAGGAGGCCCAGCGCGATCGACACCGCCGGCAGGATCAGGTGCTGGATGTTCTGCGACAGGCTCTGCCCCGGGGGAACCCATCCGATCGCCGGCAGCACGTTCAGCTTCACCGCGAACACGTAGACCAGGACGAGCGCCAGCACGTACGGCGCTATCGACAAACCGGCCATGCTGAACATCATGCTCAGCCGGTCAGCCACGCCGTTCGGCTTGCGCGCGCAAAGCAACGCGACTGGCACGGCGAAGACGAGCGAAATCAGGAAGGCGAGGGCAACGAGCTCGAAGGTGACCGGCAGGTCCGAGCCCAAGATCGAGCCTACACTCTGACCGCTGGATAGCGAATGACCGAAATGGCCGATGACCGCGTTGTGCAGCCAGTCCCAGTACCGGGTCAGGAACGGCTGGTCGAGGCCGAGCTTGACCTGCAGCTGATGGATCTCCGAGGGCGTGGCGCTGGCCCCCAGGAGCTCCTGCGCGGCGTCGCCGGGCAGCGAGTTCATCACCACGAAGCTGAGGAAGGTGACCCCGAACAGGACAGGGATCGCGGCCAGCAGGCGTCGGACGATGAAGCGCAGCGTCGGCGAGCCGGCGAGCCGGCTCGTCCAGCCAGCCCGCGCCGCCAGCGGAGTGCTGAGCGGCGCGGAGGTACTACTCATCAGTCGCTGTCCCCCGCGCCACCGTTCACTTGGTGAATCCGACGTCCTGCCAGAGCGGCGGGGTGTTGACCACCACCGACGGAATCACCGTGGTCAGACCCGGTCCCACCACACCGTGCACAGCGACGTTCCAGCTGGCCAGGGGGAACAGGAAGGGCGAGTAGGCGCTTTTCGCGATGTACTGCGCCGCCTGCTGGTAGACCTTGTCGCGGGCCGAAGGATCGACCGCCCCCTGGCCGCCCAGGATCAGCGCGTCGAGCTTCTTGTCGTGCACGCCGCTGAACGGTGACTGCGACAGGAACCGGAACCCGAGGCCGACCCCCGCGGCCGGGTCCCAGGCTCCAGCGGTCTGCAGGGCCGCCTGCCACGTCTTGGTGTCGAACTGCTGGATCAGTCCAGCCAGGCTGTAGAGGTGGATCGAGGTGTTGATGCCCGCCTGCTTCCACAGCGTCTGCAGGGCCTCCATGAAGTTCTGGTTGACCGGCGAGGCAAGCGTGAAGAAGTTCACGTTCAACCCGCCCACCTGCTTCACGAGCTGCTTGGCCTTGTTCAGGTCGTAGGTCGGATAGCCCGGAACGTTCGGGTAGTAGAACAGGCCGCCGGGAGCGGTGAAGCCCTGGACCACCTGGAACTGGTTGCCGAACAGCTTCTGGTCGATGATGGACGCGTCGGTGGCGTAGTAGATGGCCAGCCGCGCGTTCAGGTTGTTGAAGGGCGGCGCCGCGGTGTTGAGCTGGATGTTGTACGGCGAGGTCGCCGGCTGCTCGGTGGTCGTGAAGTGCGACTTGTACGTGCTGACCAGCGACGGAGTCGCCATCCCGTCGTAAGCTTGGGCCGCGCCCGACTGGAGCGCCTCGAGAGCAGCCTCGTCGTCAGCCGTCGCCTTGAAGGTCAGGTTGTCCAGGTAAGGCTTTCCGCTCTCCCAGTAGGTGGGGTTCTTCTTCAGCACCAGCGTGTTGCTGAGCGTGTCGCTAACCACCGTGAACGGACCGGCGCCGACGGGCTTGAGCTTGAATGCCTGCTCGCCCATCTTCTTCAGCGCGGTCGGCGAGCCGATCCAGTTCAGGTTGGCCACCAGCAGCTGATTCTGAAACGCGCCATTGGGAGCCGCCATGCTCAGCTCGACCGTCGTCGGATTCGGCGCGGTGAGCGAGGTGACCGGCGGCAGGATCGGCTTACAGGTACACGGCGTGGCCAGGTCGCGCTTCCAGTTGAACAACACCGCCTGTGCGTCCATCGGCGTCCCGTCCGAGAACTTCAACCCCGGACGCAGAGAGATCACCCAGGTCTTGCCGGAGTTCTTGGGCGTGGCGGAGGTGGCCAGATCGGCGACCAGCTTCCCGCCCTCGGCGAGCTGAAACAACTGGCCGAAGATGGCGTTCATCTGATCCTGATCGGCGGCGCCGTTGGTGTTGGTCGCCGGATCCAGGCCAGCCGGCCAGGCGCCCGCGTACCCGCCGAGCTCGAGCGCGGTCAAGGAGCCGCCCGGCTTGGGCGTCCCCGTGGCTCCGGACGACGATGTCGTCGTGCTGGACGCCGACGGGGCCGACGATGCGGACGCGGAACTGGACTTCGAACTGCCGCATGCACTCACGACCGCGGCGATCAGAAACAGACAGGCCGCAATCGCTGCAAGCCTGCTTAAACGGATGGCATCGCTCATCCTGGGTTCTCCTCGCTCGTGCAGCTTCTCCCGGGCTGCCGTGGGCCAGAACGCGTCGTCTAATGGGGCAGCGCGCGGCGGATGTTAACACCATTTTCAACGATCTTGTGGTGCTTTGGCGCGGCGTACACCGGTGGAATGGCGACCGTGCACTCACGGTCAACTCCGGGCTTTTTCCTAACCAAACGTCAACGCCCGAGGGGCACGCATCTCACCCTCCGCGGCCGCCCCGCTCACCCATACCGTGCTCGCAGAACGGGGCGGCGAGCGTCCCGGGCGTGGCTTGGGCGGCTGGGCCCGTTCCTGCTCGAGCCGCATCGAGCTCGCCGAACGGAGCCTTCGAGCCGCTGGGCGACCAGTCCGACCCGTGGGCGGCCAGGCCGAGCCTGAGAGCGCGTTACCCCTGAGGTAATCGACGGGGGCGGCGGCGGCTGGAATCGTCCGCCGCATGACTACGCACGAATTCACATACACAGATCTGCGCCGGCGCTCGGGGTGGGTGGCGAACCGCTGGCTTGCCCTGCCCGTCGTGCTCGCGGGAACGTTCATGGTCGTACTCGATTTCTTCATCGTCAACGTGGCATTGCCATCGATGCAATCGGAGCTGGGCGCGAGCGACAGCGCGATCGAGTGGGTGGTGGCCGGATATGCGCTGAACTCGGCGGTGTTCGTGATCCTCGCCGGACGCGTCGGCGACCGCTTCGGCCGCCGGCGCGCGTTTTCCCTGGGCCTGGCGCTGTTCACCCTGGCCTCGGCGGCGTGTGGCGCGGCGGCAACGCCGACCGAGCTGGTTATCGCGCGCCTTATCCAGGGCGTGGCTGCCGCGCTGCTGACCCCGAACGTGCTGTCAATCATCGGCGTGCTCTACACAGGTTCCGATCGCCTGCGCGCGCTCAGCGTGTACGGAACGGCCATGGGCCTCGCGGCCGTCGGCGGCCAGCTGATCGGCGGCGTGCTGATCGCCGTGGACCCCGCCGGCCTCGGCTGGCGCAGCTGCTTTCTGATCAACCTGCCCGTGGGTGTGGCCGCGCTGGCGCTTGCCCCCCGGGTGATCCCGGAGTCACGCGAGCCATCCTCACCCCGTCTGGACAAGCTCGGGACCGTCCTGGCCACAGCCGCGGTGACCGCGGTGGTGCTGCCGCTCCTTGAGGGGCGCCAGCACGGCTGGCCGCTGTGGACCTGGCTCTCGTTCGCCGCCGCGCCGGCGCTGCTGGGCGGCTTGGTGATCTGGGAGCGCGGACTGGCCCGTCGCGGCGGGGAGCCTCTGCTGGACGTGGGCTTGTTCGCGCACCGCTCGTTCAGCGCCGGCCTGCTCACCCAGCTGTGCTTCTGGGCCGGCCAGGCGTCGTTCTTCGTCGTGCTAGCCCTCTATCTCCAGGTCGGGCGCGGGCTGCATCCGCTGCCCGCGGGGCTGGTCTTCACGATCCTCGCCGGCGCATACGTGGTGGCCTCGATGCGCGCGCCGGCGCTGTCCGCGCGCTACGGCCGGGCGGTCATCGGAGTGGGCGCGCTCGTGCTGGCGAGCGGGCACGGCCTCCTGCTGGCCGCGGTATCCGGCATCGGGGTCGGCGGCGATCTGGCCGCGCTCGTCCCTGGCCTGCTGTTGGTGGGCGCCGGCATGGGGCTCGTGCTCGCACCGCTGGCCTCGACGATCCTCCAGTCGCTCGAGCCTGAGCGGGCCGGCGCTGCCTCGGGGATGCTGACCACGATGCAGAACGTCGGCAACGCGCTCGGCGTGGCCATCAGCGGGGCGATCTTCTTCGGCGCGCTGCATTCCGGCTACGCGCGGGCGTTCGAGCTGGCCCTGGCCGAGCTTGCCGTCCTGCTCGTCGGGGTCGCCGCGCTGACCCGGCTGCTCCCCGGACGCGCCTAATTCCCGCCGCGGCTCAAGCGCAAATGAAGCCTGGTCGCGAAACCGACCAAATGAGGCTGTCGCAAAACTGTTGGGCGTGCTGGGCCGGGGTTGTGCTCGTCGGGTTGGCGGTCGGGAGGGGCGCGGGGTCTTCGTCTAGGTGGTGTGGTGGTCTTGGGTGGGTGCGCCGGCGTGTGTCGGTTACTGGGTATTTATTG
>JAFAZZ010000292.1 GCA_019239375.1 Solirubrobacterales bacterium
GAGCTGCCAACCCCGTGGCTACTGGGCTCCTCGGCCCAAAGTGCCATCTGGGCCGCGCAGCTCGCCCTGCCCTACGCCTTCGCCGACTTCATCAACGCGCAGGGATCCGAGATCGCCAAGCTGTACCGCGAGCGCTTCGAACCCAACGCGCACCTCCAGGCGCCGAAGTCCGCGGTCGCCGTGTGGGCGCTGGCCGCACCCACCGAGGAGGAGGCGGTATTCCTCTCCACCAGCAGCCGTATGTCGTTCACCCTGCTGCGCCGCGGCGAGCCGATCCCGGTGCCGCCCCCGGAGAAGGCGGTCGAGTTCCTTCGGCGCGAGGGCAAACCGTTGACGGGAGGTAGGCCGGGCCGGCGCTCGGTGGTTGGCTCTCCCGAAAGGGTGCGGGCCGAGCTCGAGGCGGTGGCGGTCGAGTACGGCGCCGAGGAGGTGATCGTGGTCACGATCACCCACGATCACCAGGCGCGCCGGCGCTCCTACGAGCTGCTGGCCGAGGCGTTCGACCTGCCCGCGCAGCCGCCGGCGCTCACGAGGACGCCAGCTCTCGCGTCGCCGCGCTGACGAGGCCCTGCGCCAGCGAGTCACCGACCCCGCCCAAGGGGACCAGCCGGGGCACGTTCAGCTGCGCCGCCAGGTCAAGGCCGATCCTCGTGCTCGGAGCGCCATCCACCCGCCAGGTGACGTCGAACCGCTCCGCGTCAGCCGCCTCGTGCGGGATCCGGCTCAGCTTGATTGCGCCGGAAGGGTCCACGTGCACTGACATGACCAGGTCGAAGTCGCGCGTCAACGGGCCGCGCTCGACGTGGAGCTTGCACCGCGCCTTCGTCGGGTGGCCCTGCGCGTCGCGCTCGAGCACCTCGGCTTCTTTGACGACACCGGGGTGCCAGGTCGGGTAGCGATCAATGTCCTCGAGCAGCGCCATCGCCTGCGCCGGGCTCGCGGACGTCGTACCCGACGCGCTGCCGGTGAGCTCCTTCATGGCTGGCAGAGCCTACGCGCTCTCGGACGATGATTCGCCGGCGGCGAGGAGCTCCTCAGGAGCGTCGACGACCGTCAACAGCTCGCGCACCCCGGTCAGCGTGAGAACGCGCTCGACCTGGTCGGCTCCTCGCACCAGCGCGAACCGGCGCCCGGTCTCCTGCGCCCGCTGGTGGGCGCCGAGGAGGACGCGCAGCCCGGTCGAGTCCATGAACTCGATCTGCCTGAGATCGAGGATCACAAGCTCGGCGCCGGACATCCATACGCGGTCGAGGCGCTCTTCGAGCTGCGGGCTGGTCCGGAGGTCGAGCTCGCCGGTGACCGCCAGGACCGAAGCCGAGCCGTGATTGTGCTCCTCTACGCTGAATTCGCTGTTCACGTCTTGGTTGCACCCCCCCGACGAAGCGACCCGGGAAACCTACCACCGACTAGTAACGGTGACGTCTCGACGGCCGGTCACCCCGGCCGGCGGCTCAGAGCCCGGCGACCGCCAGCGCGACCACGTCGCGCAGCGGCGCCTCGAGCGCCGACCAGCGCCCGCCGGCCTCCTCGCCGACCAGCATCGCTCCGCCGCGCAGGCCGACCAGGAGCCGGCCGGGCTGGCCCGGCAGCGCGGCCAGCGCGTAGGGCATCCGGCGCAGCGCCGGGTTCTCGCCCCACTGATCGATCGGCGACCAGCCGTCGCCGCGTGATCGCACCAGCACTGACTGACCGTCGCCGCCGCCGTGGGCGGCGAACGGGGAGCGGCTGACCGACGCGTACCACAGGTTCGGGTCGGCGGGATCGATCGCGGCCGCCCAGGCGTAGTGCCGGTCGAGTCCCGAGTCCACCCGGCGCCAGGTCTGGCCGCGATCGTGCGAGGCCGCAATCCCCTGCCCCGCCACCTCGTACACGCGCTCGGGCGCCAGCGGATGCGTGAGCAGCTGGTGGGCGTCGCTATGAGCCTGCGGGTTGTGGTCGATCCAGGTGCGGCCGCCGTCGGCCGAGCGCATAACGCCCCCAAGTTCGATGCCGACGAACAACAGGTTGGGGTCGGTCGGATGTAGCGCGATCGTGCGCACGTGGTGGGTCCACGGCCGGGGCGGATAGGACCAGCGCGGCTCACTGGGCAGCCGGCGCAGCTCGGGCAGCAGCTGCCAGGCCCTTCCCCCGTCCTCGGAGCGGTAAAGGTTGCTCGGCTCTGTGCCCGCGTAGACCACGGACAGGCCATCCTGGACGTGCGAGGGCGAGACGCTGACGGACAACACCCGGCGATCGGCGAGGCCGAGCCAGGCTCCGTGCCAGGTCTCGCCGCCGTCGCCGGTCGCGTACAGCCCGTCGTCGAGCGTCCCCACGTACACGCGGTCCGGGTCTCGGGGATCGACGGCCACGCATCGCGGCGCAGCGACGCTCAGCACGCTCCGCACATCGTGCGCGCGCAAGCCGGTCAGCGTGAAGCGGACGACCTCGTCGCCGGTCACCACGAAGACGCGGGCACGTTCAGGCACTGCTCGGCCTGCTTCGGGCCTTCTGCGCCCGCTCGTAGGCCATCCGGAACAGCTCGATCGCCCGCGCCGCGTCATCGTCCGATCGGATCGAGACCGTGATCCACCCGGAGTCGGGCAGCACGTGGTGCGGCCGGGCCCGGCCGTCGGCGATCAATTCGTCGCGCACGCGGCGCGGAAACGGCAGGTCGGCGATGCGGTCGCCGTGGAGATGGCCAAGCTCGCGCCGGCGGACGCGAAACTCGACGCCTCCGAACCGATGCGGCGCGGCCTCCACGTCCGGCCACGACTGCACAGCGGCGGCGATCTCCTCTCCGGTTGACTTACCCATGAATTGCAGAGTAGGCCCGGCGCGGCATGATCACCAGACGGAATTGGTCTTAGTCCATCGGTCGCATGCGTAGCTACGACGTGGTGGTCGTCGGCGGCGGGCACAACGCGCTGGTCGCCGCCACCCTGCTCGCGCGCGCCGGCCACTCCATCCTGGTGCTCGAGCGCGGGGACGAGTTCGGCGGCGCCGCGGTCTCCGCCACCGTGTTCCCTGGGTTCTCCGCGCGGCTGTCGCGCTACTCCTACCTAGTCAGCCTGTTCCCGCCGGCGCTGCTGCGCAGCCTCGGGGTCTCGGTCGAGCTGCGCCGCCGCCGGATCTCTGCGTATCCGCCCGTCGAGCTCGACCCGGCGTGGGCGGACATGCTCGCGCGCGTGGCCGAGCGCGTGTTCCCCACGCTGACCGAGCCGCTGCGCGCGCGCGAGGACATGCGCCGCTTGCTCGACGATGACGCCGCCTGGAGCGCCCTGTTCGAAACGCCGCTCAGCGACCTGCTCGAGCGGACCTTCGCCGACGAGGGGACCCGGGGGACGATCCTGACCGACGGGCTGATCGGCACCTTCGCGCCGGCCGACGACCCGCTGCTGCGCCCGAACCGCTGTTTTCTCTACCACATCGTCGGCGGTCCCTGGAACGTGCCGGTCGGGGGCATGGGGGCGCTGTCAAGCGCGCTGACCGGGGCGGCCCGCGGCGCCGGTGCCGAGCTCCAACGCGGCGCAGAGGTGGTCGCGATCGCCACCGACGAGCGGACGGCCGAGGTGATGTGCGCCGACGGGCGCAGCTACGCCGCGCGCCACGTGCTCGCCGGAGTGGCACCGCACGTGCTGGCCGAACTGCTCGGTGAGCCCGGGCCAGCCGACAAACCCGAGGGCGCCCAACTCAAGATCAACATGCTGCTGAGGCGTCTGCCCCGCCTGCGCGAGGCCTCGCCCGAGGAGGCCTTCACCGGCACCTTCCACGTCAACGAGGGATACGAGCAACTGGCGCAGGCCTACCGGCAGGCCTCCGCCGGCGAATTCCCATCGGTGGCGCCGTGCGAGGTCTACTGCCACTCGCTCACCGACCCCAGCATCCTCTCCGCCGAGTTGCGGGCTCGCGGCGTGCAGACGCTCACGCTGTTCGCCCTGCACATGCCGGCGCGGCTGTTCGCCGGCGCTGAGGCCAAGGAGCGTGCCGTCGCGGCGACGCTGCGCTCGCTGAACGACGTGCTCGCCGAGCCGATCGAGGACTGCCTGCTCGGCCTCGAGGCACTCACCCCACCCGAGCTCGAGGCCGAGCTGGGCATGCCGGGCGGCCACATCTTCCACCGCGATCTGGCCTGGCCGTTCGCCGAGTCAGAGGAGGAGATCGGGCGCTGGGGCGTCGAGACCGACCACGCCAACGTGTGGCTGTGCGGCGCGGGTGCGCGGCGCGGCGGCGGGGTGAGCGGGATCCCGGGTCACAACGCGGCCCGCGCGGTACTCGAGACGTTTTGATGGGCCGCCTACGGCGGCGTCCGTGGGACCGGTTCCGCCCGCATCCGTGCCGGGCGGCGGGCCGCGACCCAGCCGCCGGGCAAGGACGCCCGGCGGAACGGCCCCAGGGATGTCGAGCGCAGCGAGACCCAAAATCAGAACACGATGACCGCGCGACCCCGCAGGCCGCCGGCATCCATCACCCGCTGCGCCTCGGCCGCCTGCTCGGGCGGATACTCGCGGGCCACGCGCAGCTTGAGCTTGCCGGCCGAGGCAAGCTCACGGAGCCGCTCGAGCCACTCGGTGCGCTCGAGCACGGTGGCGACCATCACAGGGTGCACGCGAATCCCGCGGTCCTCCACCTCGTTTCCATCCCAGCCGCGCACGACCACGATCTGCCCGCCGTCGCGAACCGCCCCGAACGCCTCGCGGCGCATGAGGGCCGTGTCGTAGACGGCGTCGGCGCCGCTCGGAGCAGCCTCGCGGACGGCGTCGGTGAACCGCTCCCCGCGCGGGACCACGACGTCGGCGCCGAAGCCCTTCACGAGTTGCTCGTCCTCGGGCTTGGCGTCGGCGATCACCCGCAGGCCCTGCTCCTTGGCCAGCGGGATCACGTATGACCCGAGCAGCCCGGCCCCGCCGGTGACGGCCAGCGTCTTGCCCTCGGCGAGGCCGAGCATCTCCAGGCCGCGTAAGGCGGTGAGGCCGTTCATGGGCAGCGTGGCCGCCTCGGATAGGGTCGCTCCATCCGGGATCGGCACGACCGAGGCGGCTGGCACGACCAGCAGCTCCTGCTGGGCGCCGCCCTCGGGTCGGCGCGGGCTGACCGCCGCCATCACCTCCTGGCCGACCTGGAGGCGGTCGACGTCCGGCCCCACCGACTCGACCACGCCGGCCGCGTCCATCCCGGGCACCCACGGGGGCTCGCCGCCGCCACCGCGCTGGCGCAGGCCGATGTCGGTCGGGTTGACGGACGCGGCCCTGACGGCGATCCGGACCTCCCGCTCGCCGGGCTCGCGGGCGGGGCGGTCGGCGACCTCGAGGACGTCGAGGTCGCCCGGCTTGGTGATCACGACGGCACGCAACGATCAGACCTCCTGTGGCGGGGTTGGCGCGCGGTCGGCGACGATCAGCGAAGCGTGCGTCTCGCCTTCCGGGCTGATGATCCAGCGGCGGGTACCGTGACGCAGCACCAGCTTGTCACCGGGCTGCGACGGGGAGCGGTACTCGATCTCCATGTCGATCGAGTCGAGTTCGCCGTCGCGCAGCAGCTCTTCCTCGAGCGGCTGCAGGTAGGCGGCGTTGTTGATGTGGCCGGCTAGGTCGCACTCGGTGCCGCGAAAGTGCCAGGTGAAGCGCTCGACGTTCTCCCCGGGCGCCGGATGCCGCAGCCGCGCGGTGACCTTCCGGCCGCGGGCCGACTCGCCCCAGACCGAGAGCTCAGCCTCGGTGAGCGGCGTCGGCCGCCCGCGGACCGGGTCGAGGTGGACCCATAGCGAGGCCACTTCGACCTCGCCGGCCACACTCCCCGAGATGCTCGTCCGGCGCTCGGCCCACATCCGCCCGAGTCCGCTGCAGAACGTGACCAGCTCGAGACGCTCGCCGAACCTCGGGAAGCGGTTGACGCGCAGGCGCGTGCGGCGGACCACCCACGCCGTGGTCTGCGACAGCCCCACGTCGTCCGCGTCCGCATAGGCGATGTCCTGGACGAACCGTGCCAGCGCGTCGAGCCGGACCCGCCCGCTCGGGGCGCAGTCGGCCAGCCCCGGACGCACGGGCGGCTCGCTGAACAGGCGGCCCCGCTCGGGTGCAGCGACCAGGTCTTGCATGACGCTAGACGAACAGTCGCGGGTCGGAGGTGGCGATGCCGTGGACGCCAAGCTGGCGCAGATGGGCGATCGCGCGGCGCTCGTTCACCGTCCACGCGTACAGCCGGCCGCCGCGATCGACCACGTCGCCCAGCAGCAGGTCGTCGACCAGCCGGTGCTGGGCCATCACCGCGTCCCAGCGGCCGGCGTGGAGTCCGGCGAGCACGCCGGCGCGCCAATCGCGCCAGCGGCGGCTAAACCGGGCCAGCCGCCCGCCGACCGAGATGGCGGTCCTGGCCCGTGGGTCGAGCTCCCGGACGCGGTCGAGGACCTGCGGCACCTGTGAGGAGATCAGGGTTCGCTGAAGCAGCGACGCGTCACGCAGCCGCTCCAGCAGCGCCCCCTCGCAGCCGGCGTGCTTGACGTCCACGTTCAGCTCGACGTCCTCGAAGCGCCGGCTGGACAGGTGCGCGAGCGCAACGGCGAGGGGGACGTTGCTGCCCCGGCGGGCGTGGAGGATGGTGTGGGCGAGGACCAGATCCCCGTCCCACGCGCGGACGTCGAACTCGACCATGTCGACCCCCACGTCGCGCGCCGCGTCAAACGAGGCGAGGGTGTTGGCGGGCGCCAGGGCGCTCGCGCCGCCGTGACCAATCCGCGTGCACACGGCGCTCAGAGTACCTGCACGAACCATTGACCTATCGCGTGCACACCGCGCTCAGAGTACCTGCACCAGCCATTGACTTATCGCGCTGCGCACCGCGTCGAGGTCGGTGCGGAGGCTGTGGCTCCCGGCGACGGCGACCACGGTTCGGTTCTCGGCCGCCGGCGGCATTCCAAACGGGTCGCTCTCGCCCTGCACGACCAGGACCGGCACCGGCACGGCGTCGAGCTCGTCCAACCGCGTGGCCTCGGGGCGCCCCGGCGGGTGCAGCGGGAAGGCGAGGCAGAGCACGGCTTTGGCGCCGGTGTCCGCCACCGTGCGGCAGGCGACCCGGGCGCCCGAGGAGCGCCCGCCGGCGATCAGGGGCAGTCCGCGCAATGCTCCACGGCGCAGCCGCGCCACCGCCGCGAGCCAGGCGGCGTCCAGCTGACGGGCCGGCGCCGGCGAGCGCCGGCCGGCGACCCGGTAGGGCTGCTCGACCAGCGCCACGCTCAGCTTGTCCGCCGCCGCCGCGTCGGCGGCCGCGGCCAGATCACGCGCGCCGACACCACCGCCGGCGCCGTGACCGAGCACCAGCGCGCCGCGCGCGCCGCGAACCTTGTTCACGTGGGCGCGCGCCGGCCCGTGCGGCGTGTCGATGTCGATGACCGTCATGTGCGCCCCGCCACCGTACTAACCGCCCACTCGCCGCGTTTCGGACGCCGAATGCGTATTCGGCCACCTATATCGTGGCCAGCCGCACACTGGGCCGCCGACGGGCGTCGAGTGTCGGGTTAGCCACGTAACTTGCCCACCACGAGCGCCTCCCTCTACCTCGACCAGAACTACCTGAGCGGCATCGCCAAGGACAAGCCCGCGTTCCGCGAGCTGGCGCCCCTCTTGCGTCGCGCCGTCGACGTCGGCGCCGTCATCGTGCTCGAGTCTGGAGTCCACGAGCGCGAATCGGAGCCCCGCCCGGATCTGGGGCTGCTCGAGCTGCTCCGGGAGCTCTCGGGCGGTCGCCGCCTGCCGGACAAGCTCGACCGTGCCGCCCGCGAAGTCAAGCGCCGTATGAGCTGGGTGATCGAGCACGAGCTCCCCGAACGAACCGCGCGGCCCAGCGACGCTGCCGACCTCGATGCCGTGGCGCTGGCCGTTACCCGTTGCGACCTGGTCACCTGTGACGCGTTCATGGCCGACGTGGTGAAGCGCGCGCGCCTGCATCTGCGCCACCGGTGCGAGCTGTTCAGCGGCCGACGGGCTGACGTGCTGCGGCTGCATGACCGGGTGCGAGAGCTCACCGGCACGGTGTAACGTGCCGCGCCGATGGCGCCGCTGACCGGAAGCTCGACCGCCGAGATCTCCGCCCCGCTCGAGCAGGTGTGGGCGCTCGTCGAGGATGTCGAGCGCGCGCCGGAGTGGCAGGGCGGCCTCAACGCGATGCGCGCGCTGGAACGCGACGGCCAAGGCCGGGCAGTTCGCTGCGAGGCGCAGAGCGATGCCAAGGTCAGGACCGTCAAGTCGGTCGTGCGCTTCACCTACGACGGCCCCGGCCGTCTGAGCTGGACCCAGGAGACGGGCGACCTGAAGTCGCTCGACGGGAGCTGGCGGCTCGAGGATCTGGGCGGCGAGCGGACCCGCGCGACGTATTCGATCGAGGCCGATCTCGGCCGGACGCTCGGGATGCTGGTCCGGGGCCCGCTCGTCGACATGCTGCGCCACATGCTGGCCGGCGTGCGCGCCGGCGAGTTGAAGAAGCAGATCGAGTCAGATTGAGACGGCCGCGGCCAGCTTGTCGAGCACCTGCGCGTAGATCCGGCGCAGACCCATCGGGGCGAACGTCCGCTCGAAGACGCCGCCGATCCCGCCCGCTCCCTGCCAGGAAGACTGGAGCGTCACCTGGGCACCCGACCCGTTCGGCGCCACCGTCCAGTGGCTGACGAACGAGGAGAGCTGATCGCGCTCGACCAGGCCGCCACCGTCCTCCTCGACGCTCACGCGGTAATCCCGCTCGCGGCCGCCCGCGGCGAAGTGGTAGCCGATCACCGTCCCCCGGCCGTGGCCGCCCTGCTCGACCCGGTACGCGGCGTAGTTGTCGGTGAGGATCTTCGGCCGCGCTTCGCGGTAGTCGCGCAGGAACTCGAGCACGCGTTCCGGCGGAGCGTCGAGGACGCGGCTGGCGCGAGCGGTGACGGTGGCCATGCCCGGATTTTCGCATCAGTCCGCGATCGGGCATGATTCGCGCCGATGCTCGCCGTATTCGCCGCCGGTCAGGACCGCGACGATCCGCTCAGCGGCCTGCGCATCGACGATCAACCTGAACCCGAGGCGCGCGAGGGCTGGTCGATCGTCACGGTCAAGGCCGCCTCGCTCAACCACCACGACCTGTGGTCGCTGCGCGGCGTCGGCCTGAGCGAGGATCGGCTCCCCATGATCCTCGGCTGCGACGGTGCCGGGCTCGATGAGGTCGGCCGCCCCGTGGTCATCCACTCGGTCATCGGCGACCCGGACTGGCGCGGCGACGAGACGGTCGACCCGCGCCGCTCCCTCCTCTCCGAGCGCCACCCGGGGACGTTCGCCGAGAAGGTCGCGGTTCCGCGCGGCAACCTGCTGCCCAAGCCCGACGAGCTTTCCTTCGAGGAGGCGGCCTGTCTGCCCACCGCGTGGCTCACCGCTTACCGGATGCTGTTCACGCGCGGCCGCGTCACGCCCGGCTCG